>JASHXZ010000502.1 GCA_030043285.1 Xanthobacteraceae bacterium
CCGGAGACACTCCGTGCAATCCAGTGGCGCACAACACGCCGCCATTCTGTGTGGAACTCCTGCCGCGGAAACCATCTTGGCCAGCGGTTCAAACGACACCGCATCAACAGGCCGGACATATGGATGCAAGCGATCCGATCCAAACACCGACCCGTCACTCTTGCGAGCAGGGGGCCGTCCACATATGGATTGCTTCGCTTCGCTCGCAATGACGACTCGCCGACTTATTTCCCCAAGCCGGTGGCTTTGGCAACCATGCGCCACTTGGCGGTCTCGCGGGCAATGAAGGCGGCGAAATCGGCGGGCGAGCCGCCGCGCGGTTCGAACTGCGCGGTTTGGAGTTTGGCAATCGTCTGCGGCGATTTGAGCGCCGCATTGGCGGCAGCGGCGAGCTTGTCGATGATCGGACGCGGTGTGGCGGCAGGCGCCAACAGACCGAACCACACCGTGGCATCGAAGTCCGCCACGCCAAGCTCCTCGATGGTCGGCAGATCCGGAACGAGGCGCGAGCGCTTCGCGGTGCTGACCGCGAACGCCTCGAGCCGGCCGGATTTGACATAGGGCATGATGGTCGAAGCCACGCCCAACATCATCGATACGCGCCCGGCTAAGAGATCGGTAACGGCCGGCGGGCTGCCCGGATAAGGCACGTGAACGAGCTTGATGTGCTCGCGCAGGCTGATGAGTTCGCACGCAAGCTGCGGCACCGTGCCGACACCGACCGACGCATAGGTGAGCTGGCCGGGCTTGGCGCGCGCCAGCGCCATCAACTGATCGAAGCTTGAAACGCCGAGTGACGGATTGACCGCAAGCACCAGCGGCAGCGCGGTCAGCAAGGTAATCGGCGCAAAGTCCTTGGAAAAATCAAACCGCAGATTGGGATTGGTGACGGCGTTGCTGACGTCCGAGGAGGATCCGACGTAGAGCGTATAGCCGTCGGCCGGCGCATGCGCGGCGTATTCGCCCCCGATGCTGCTGCCGGCGCCCGGGCGGGTTTCGATGACGACCTGTTGGCCGAGGCTTTTGCTCATCTGTTCACCGACCAGGCGCGCGGTGATGTCGGCGGCCGAGCCGGGCGGGAAACCGACGATCAGGCGGATCAGGTGCGTGGGGTAGTCTTCCGCCCGCCCCGGTAAGCTGACGGCGAGGCCGAGCAGCACCAGCGCGATCGTTGCGATCCATCTCATGACTGCCTCCCCTGTTCGCTGTTGCGCAGGACGAACTATTGATCGAGGTGAATATGATTATCCCGGATCACCTCGCCCCAGCGCGCGATCTCGCTTTTGAAAAATGCCTCCGCCGCTTGCGGCGTCCGCTGATCGGGCGGAAACACGCCAATGCCCTGCGCCGCCCAGTTCTTGAGGACAGCGGGGTCGGCAACGGTTTTCTGGGCCGCGGCGTTGAGCGTTTTGATCACCGACGTCGGCGTTTTGCCCGGCGCGAACAGCGCCTGCCAATAAACGAAGTCGAGTTTCGGCCCGAGCAGGTCGACAAAACTCTCGACGTTCGGCAGCTCGGTCAGGCGCTGCTTTGTGGTCACGCCGAACGCTTTCAGCTTTCCGGTATCGACCATTTGCACCACCGATTGCGGCGTGGCGAAGAACAGATCGACCTGGCCGCCCAGCAGGTCGGTTATGGCCGGCGTGGCGCCGCGATAGGGAATTTGGTCGAGCTGAACCTTGGCTTCTTGAGCAAACAGCGTGGTGGCGAGATGGCCGGTCGCGCCATAGCCGGGGATTGCGGCTTTCAGCCGCTCCTTCTTCATCAACGCAATCAGCTCTTTTAGATTGTTGGCCGGCAGCGTGGGTCGGCCGACCAAAACCAGCGGATTGCGGTTGATCAGCATCACCGGAGTGAAATCCCGCACCGTGTCGAACGGCAACTTGTCGAACAAGGTCGCGTTGGCGGCAATCTGCAGATTGGGCAGAATAAGCGTGTAGCCGTCAGGCGCTGCGTGTGCGACCTTCTCGGACGCCACGATGGTATTGCCGCCGCTGATGTCCTCGACGACGAAACTCTGCTTGAGCTGAGTTTCCATCGATTTGGCGACGACACGCGCGGTCTGGTCGGTCGGGCCGCCGGCCGGATAAGGCACCACGATCGTCACGTTGCGGCTTGGATATTTGTCCTGCGCCGCCGACGGCAGCGCCGTGGCCGAGAGCGTGAGTACGGTTGCGGCAAAAGCGGCGACGCACTTTGGCGCCATTTTCTTCCTCCCTCAAGGCAACGGCGGCGATCAGAGAAAGCCGTCGAAGAAGACTATATCAATTCCGTCGTTTCATTAGGTCATTGTCCCTCACCGTGAGGTGCTCGGCGCCAACGGGTCCGGCCTTCGGCCGGCCCGATGACAAGCTCCGCGCCGAGCCTCGAAGGGCGAGGCCACGGCATCTCGGCCTACATCCTTCGAGGGCCGCTTCGCGGCCGCCTCAGGATGAGGTTAACAGGGTTGCCGTCGATCCTACTTCGGCGGGATGACCGGCAACAGCACGTAAGGCTGCCGGTCGGCGGCGAAATGCAGCGTGTTGCGGGTGGCGAAAATCGCCGCCGGCCGATCGTCGGGATCGACGTGCAGGAACGGGCCGACGCCCTTCATCGGGTAAGGCGCATTCGGCAGCGCCACGTCGCTGCCGTCGACTTCGTAATCCTTGCCGCGAACGGTCAGCGCCAGCCGATACCCGGGCGGCACGACGATCGAGGTCGGCCAGATTTCAACATCGAGCTCGACCGGCTCGCCGGGCCTGAGCGGCCATTCCTCGTCGTGGGCGTGCCAGGGCCGGTACGGCAGCGAACGCGCCGGATCGAGCTTGCGCTGCGAAGCGCGCAGCCAGCCGAGCCCGACCGGCACGCGCGGATCGTTGGAGCCGATGAACGTCACTTCCTTGCCGTCGGGATCGAACAACCGCAGCACCAGAAAAACATCCGCATCCGCGGTGGCCGATGACAAAAAAAGTTTCGCCGCGACCGGGCCGGTGATTTCGAGGCTTTCGCGCAGCGGCGGCGTGCTGAAAGTGAGGCCGTCGCCGGCCGTGTCGTAATCGAGGGTCGCCGCGCTCGCCGGCGCCTGCGGCGCCAGCGTCATGCCGTCCGGCTGGAAAAAATATTTGGTCCATTGCGTGCGCTCAAGCGGCCACTCGTCCTCGGCCCGCAGCACGAATGTTTCGCCCGGATGCCGCACGTTGAGCGCCACGCGCGGCTGCTTGCTCCAGCCGGTGTCTTCGCCTTTGAGGAAATGGCCGAAGAACCGTTTCTGCAAAGTTTCGCCGTAGCGGCTGTAGAAATGCGTAAAATGCGTATCGCCGTGCACTTCGAGCCATTTCTGTTTGGTGCCGGCACGCAAAAAGCCTTCGAAATTGCCGCGGGTGTGCAGCCCCATGCCGCCCCAGTTGGCGGCCGACAGCAGCGGCGCTTCGATCGCCTCGAACACGGCGGTGCGCGCGGCATAGTAATCGTCGACAAACCGGCGGCGCTTGCCTTCGCCGGGCGAATCGGCGCACTGCGCCGCCAGCGTCGCCTCGGGCAATGTGTCGGGGCCGGCGACCGGCTCGCCGGTCACCGCGCTCTTGGCGCCGCGCGCGCCGACGCCGTGCTGCACGCTGCCGACCTGGCGCGGATGCCAGCTGTTGAGAAAGTCGCACAGGATGCCGCCGTGCCGGCACACCTCGCGATAATAATCCGACGCACCCTCCCAGATGCACAGCGCGGCGAGATGCGGCGGCTTGAGCGCGCCGACCGTCCACTGGTTCATCGCATAATACGAGATGCCGTAGATGCCGACCTTGCCGTTGCTCCATGGTTGCGTGCCGGCCCATTCGATGCAGTCATAGAGGTCGCGCGTCTCGCGCGCCGACCAAACGTCCAGAAAACCCGGCGAGCGCCCGGCGCCGCGCGAATCGACGCGCACGCAGGCGTAGCCGTCCGGCACCCATTTCTCCGGATCGACCAGCTCCCAGTTCTGATATTTGTTGCTCGAGCCGGCGAGCACTTCGGGCGCCGCCTTGGTCAGCCGCGCCCAATTGCCCTTGTAGCCTTCCTGAAACGCGAGCCCCTTGGCATAAGGCCCGTAGCTGAGAATTACCGGATAGTGGCCGTCGCCAAGCGGCCGGAACACGTCGGCACGCAGCACGACGCCGTCGTCCATCGCGATCGCCGCATCCCAGTCGATGCGCATGCCGTCGCGCGTTTCGGATTTTGTTTCGGTCATTATGAAAGACACTGTAGGATGGGTTGAGCTCTTGCGAAACCCATCATGCAGCTTCGACGCCAAATGATGGGTTTCGCTAACGCTCAACCCATCCTACAAAATCAGCCCTCGCCGATCTCGCGTAAAATCTCGGCGCTATGTTCGCCGAGCCGCGGCGAGGGGCGATCGGACGCCATCGGCGCGCCGTCGAGCACGATCGGCGTGCGAATGCCGGGAATGACGCCGCCCTCGGCGGCGGCGCTTTTCAATGCGAGCTTCATGCCGCGATGCACGACTTGCGGATCGGCGAAGACCTGATCGAGATCGTTGATCGGGCCGGCCGGAATGCCGGCGGCTTCAAGTTTTTCCAGAAGCGCCTCGCGCTTGTGCTGCGCCGTCAACGCGCACAACTTGCCGACCAGCT
>JASHXZ010000503.1 GCA_030043285.1 Xanthobacteraceae bacterium
CGGTGCTCTATCCCAGCGCCGAGGATTTTCTCGCGCACCGCGCGCGCTACCAGTACGGTAGGCGCGGCACGCCGACCACCGAAGCGCTGGAGAACGCGCTCGCCGAGTTGGAGGGGCCGCAATGCGCCGGCGTGGTTCTGTTACCCTCCGGGCTCGCGGCGATCTCGACCGCGCTGCTCTCGGTGGTGCGCGCCGGCGACCACGTGCTGGTGACCGACAGCGCCTATGGGCCGACGCGGAATTTCTGCGAGCAGATTTTGAGTCGGTTCGGCGTCACCACGACCTATTACGATCCGCTCGCCGATGCCGCGATCGCCAACGCGTTTCGCGACAATACCCGCGCGGTTTTTGTCGAAGCGCCGGGCTCGCTCAGCTTCGAGATGCAGGACGTGCCCGCGATCGCCGGCGTCGCGCACGACAAAGGCGCGTTGGTACTGATGGACAATACCTGGGCGACGCCGCTCTATTTCCGCCCGCTCGACCACGGCGTCGATCTCGCCATCCAGGCCGGCACCAAATACATCGGCGGCCATTCGGACGTCATGCTCGGCACGGTCTCGGCCAACGCGGCGAGCGTCACAGCGCTGAAAAATATC
Organism: Xanthobacteraceae bacterium; assembly: GCA_030043285.1. GTDB lineage: Bacteria > Pseudomonadota > Alphaproteobacteria > Rhizobiales > Xanthobacteraceae > BOG-931. The sequence continues at coordinate 597 of JASHXZ010000503.1, forward strand.
GTCCGCCACACCGGCTTGTGCGAAGGTCCGGACGACGTCTATCTCGGGCTGCGCGGCCTGCGCACGCTTTCGGTGCGGCTCGAACGCCATTACCGCTCGGGGCTTGAAGTGGCGCGCTGGCTCGAGCAGCGCCCGGAAGTTTTACGCCTGCTGCATCCTGCCCTACCCAGCCATCCCGGCCACGCCATCTGGAAACGCGACTTCACCGGTGCCAGCGGACTGTTCAGCATGGTGCTCAAGCCGGTGCCGCAAAGGGCGGTGTACGCATTCCTCGACACGCTTGAATTGTTCGGCATCGGCGCCTCGTGGGGCGGCTACGAGAGCTTGGCGATCCCGTTCGACTGCGCACCGATCCGCACCGCAACGCGTTGGCAGCCGGGCGGGCCGACGGTGCGCTTCCACATCGGCCTGGAGGCTGTTGACGATTTGCTGGCCGATCTTGAGCGCGGCTTTGCGGCGCTGGCAGCCGCTATGAGCTAAAGGCGCCCCTGAACGCGGCGACGATCCGCCGCAACGAAGGGCCCGGATACGGCGCAAGATCGCGCGGCGAAAACACCAGGCGCCGCGCCGCAAACCAGCGGCGAACCAACGCGGCAAACAGCGTGCCGACCAGAGCACCGGCAATGACGTCGCTCGGATGGTGCGCCGTCAGCACGACACGGCTGAACATGATGACCAGCACGTAGAGCCACATGATCCAACGCATGCGCGGGAACAGCGCGCCGACAGCAACGGCGACCGAGGCGGCCGTCGTGCCGTGACCGGACGGCAGGCTCTCATAATTCGAATCCAAATTGAGCCCGATAAAAGTCAAAGGATGGCCCGCTGGCTCCACGTAGGGCCGCGCACGTCCCAACACGTGCTTGAACAACGTCGTGACGAGGCCAGGCACGGCAATCGCGAGGAAGAAAAACCCCCATCGCGCGGCGAGTGCCGTCAGCACGCCCCAAGCGAACCGCGGCAGCGCCGGCGAAGCCAGCGCCGCGAGGAGCAGAACGATGACGCCGGACGGAATCAGATACCAGCCAGAGAGCCCGGCATTGGTTATCTGTTCAAAGACGGCGATCATGCCGCGCGGCAGATGGTGCGCCCATGCGACGGCCGGGGCATCCAAAAAGACCATCGCGGCGACGACCGCGCCCAGCATGATGACGATGCCGGCGACCGCGCTTTTCGGGAAGGGCGGGATTGACGCACGCGCAGCCCGCACCAGCGCCAAACACCACTGCGCTAGATTGGACGGCAAATCGCGACCGGGAAGCGGTGCCGACCGCCGCGGCGGCGGCGCGTCATCGACCGGCTTCATGGCGTTCACCGCGGCGCCGTCGAAAAGCCGACGGGCCGCGGCAGTCGCTGCGCCCCTTGCGTGGTGAGGACGAAAGGATTTTGTCCGCGGTCGAGCATGCGCGCGGACAATAAGGAAAATGACGGCATCCGGGAAGCGTTTCCGGGCGCGGCCGCATCGCGGCGCAGTTACTGCGCGTCGCTGTGGGACGTCCGCACCAAAGCGTCAGCCGATGCGCCGTCGGCGATCCGCACCACAACGCTGTCGGTCGCGCCGGTGCCGTCGATCACCGTCACGCGCGAAAAGCCGGGGCCCGCCGGCGTGAAGAATGCGCTGCCGCGCTCTTTCGGCACGTTCGGAACGCCATTGACGAAAATCGTCAGCGGCGCGACGCCGCCGGCGATTTTGACCGGCACCGGATCTGACTTGCCGTCGGTGGTCGTCAGATCGAGCAGCGCGCCATTGGGCGGGAACAGAATGTGCAGCGCGGTTTGCGATCCGCTGCCGGCAAGCGCAGCGGGCCGGAAGCGGCGCAGCGGCGGCGGCAGCTTGGCATTGGACGCCATGAACACGCCCGCCGGAGGCCGTGGTAGCGGCGCCGGCGGACCCAGCCGGGCGAAGGCGTCGAACAAGATCGGCGCCGCCGCATCGCGGCCAATCAGTCCCGGTACCGGTGCGCCGTCCGGCCGGCCGACCCAAACGCCGATCGTGCGCATGCCGTCGAAGCCGACCGACCAGGCATCGCGATAGCCGTAGCTGGTGCCGGTCTTGAACGCGATCTTCCCGGCAACGCCGTTCTCCGGCGGCGGCGAACCGAGCAGCACGTTGCTGACATACCAAGCCGGCACTGCCGCCAAGAGCCGCCGCGGCTGCGAGGCCGGCGCGTCGAGCCGCTCGCGCAACGGCAGCACGGTGCCAAGTCGCGCCAAGCCGGCATAGAGCATCACCAGATCGGAGAGCTTTGTGCCGACGCCGCCGAGACCGACGGCAAGTCCCGGCGCTTGTCCTTCGGGCAAAATCAGCGCGGCGCCCGCCTGGGCGAGCCGAGCGGTCAGCCGGCTGGTGCCGACGCGGTCGAGCACTGCGATCGCCGGCATGTTGAGCGATTGCTGCAAAGCCTGCGCGACCGTGACCGTGCCCTGGAAGCTGAAGTTGAAATCGCGTGGCGCGTA
>JASHXZ010000504.1 GCA_030043285.1 Xanthobacteraceae bacterium
CGATGCCGGCGGCGCCGGCGCCGATTATGACGACGTCGAACTCGCCCGCGCTCGCCGCCGGCGGCGCGCCGACGGCCGGCCGCGCCACGAGCGCGGCGGCGGACACGGCAATGAACGAGCGGCGGCTTAATCGCGGCATGGTTTCCGAATGCTTGTCGGTTCTGCGCACATTGCCCGAACGGCGTGACGCAAGCAAACGTCAGGCTTAAGTTTCAGTAAGCGGTAAGCGGGTCACGTGAACCAAATTGCAACAGAACTGGAATAGTCTTGGCGAAACAAAGACGCGGCGAACCGCGCGACCAAGGGGGCCCGCATGAGCCGGATGCTCGATGCCATAGGGCGGCTGATCGCCCGCTATCTTGACGAGCCGGTCGCCGGCTACGAGCCGTTCACGCCGAGCGATCCCGACGCGTTGCGGGCATCGCTGCAGCCCGGCGACGTGCTGTTGGTCGAGGGCAATGCCCGCATCTCCGGCGTCATCAAATATCTGACCCAATCGACGTGGTCGCATTCGGCACTCTATGTCGGACCGCTGCACGGCCGCGACTGCGGCGACGGCGAGCCGCACGTGCTGATCGAGGCCAATGCCGGCGAAGGCGTGGTGTCGGCACCGCTGTCGAAATATACCCGCTTTCACACCCGCATCTGCCGGCCGGTCGGGCTCACTGAAACCGATTGTGCCGCGGTCTGCGCCTACGCGGTCGACCGGCTCGGCTTTGCCTACGATCTGAAAAACATCATCGACCTGATGCGCTATCTGGTGCCGCTGCCGGTGCCGCAACGCTGGCGGCGCCGCCTGATCGCGCTCGGCTCGGGCGATCCGACGCGGCTTATTTGCTCGGCACTGATCGCGGATGCGTTTTCCGCGGTGCGCTATCCGATCCTGCCGAAGATCAGGCTCACCAGCAGCCGGCAGGCGCGCGAGGAGATCCTGGAAATTCGCCACTCCTCGCTGTATTGCCCGCGCGACTTCGACATCTCGCCGTATTTCAACGTGGTCAAGCCGACGATCGCCAAGGGCTTCGACTACAAAGCGCTGCACTGGGCCGATCTGCCGCTGCCGCTCGTGGAGCCGCACGTGACGCTCGCACCGGAAGCGCAAGCCGCGGCGGAAGACAACACCGGAGTCATCGCCGCCTGACTTTTCCTGCGCGGCCGTTCACGCTTTCTCGCCACCACCGTCGACACGCTGCGGCTTTTTGCCGGCGATGCGGCGCGCGCCGAGCGCAAGCGAGAAGGTGACGACCAGAAAGCGCGCGAGGTGGTGGGCGCCGACATAGACCGGGTCGAGGTGAAGAGCGAGCGCCAGCACCATCATGGTGTCCTGCGCGCCCGGCGCGAACGCGATGACCACGTTGGCGATCGGAAACGAAAAGAAATGGACGTCGATCAGCACGAAAAACGTCGCCACCACCATCGATATGGCAAACGAACCGAACGCCGCGCCCAGAAAGGCGACCAGCATGCGAAACGTGGTATTGGCAAAACGCGAGCCGACCACGCCGCCGAGCACGATCACGCAGCTCGAGCCAATCCACCACGGCAGCACGGCCTGAACGTATCCGGTGCCATGCAGGATCGCCGAACCGGCCATGGCGCCGAACAACAGGCCGCCGGGAAAGCGCAGGCGTTGGAACGCGAATGCGAACGCGCTCGCGACCGCGACCAGCAGCGCCATCTGGCCGAGCACCGCCATTCCGGCGGGGCCGCGCGCAGCTGCCACCGCGGGCACCACGAGGCCGAACAGCGCCAAACCGTTCGGCAAGCCGATGACCAGGAGCAAAATCCGCACCGTCTGCACGATCGCGATGGCGCGCAAATCGCCGCCGAGCTCCGTCGACAGCAAGATCACCTGGGCGAGCGAACCGGGACTGGCGCCGAGCAGCGCCGACAACGGGTCCCAGCGATGCACGATGCGCAGATACTGCGACGTCGCCAGCATCATGGCGAGCGAACCGAGCATCACCAGCGCGATGCTGGTCGGCCAGCTGGCGATGCCGCGCAGCGTCGCCGGCGTCACCACGGCGCCGAGCAGGATGCCGACGACGACGTAGCAAACGCGCGCCAGCGCAAGCGGCACCTTGACCGGACGGCCGAACAACGCCGCCGCCGCCACGGCCAGGACCGAGCCGGAGACGAGCCCGGCGGGCAGGCCGAACCACGCGAAGGTCACGCCGCCGCACAGCGCAATCGCCAGCGTCTCGGCAACGTCGCGCACAGCACGCCGCGGCGGCAGGGCAAGGACCATCGCGCATGAATGCCGTCATGCGGCGACGCGGTCAAATAACACCGCCGCGCCTCTCGCCCAGCCGGATAGACAGGCCTGATAAACTGTGGTGACCTTGCCGCAGCGGAGCGGGCCGAGCAGAAAACCGCAAAGTGCCGCAGGGGAACGCCGTGTTGCAAGGTTGGGTCGTCGTCCTCATTGCGCTCGCCTACATCGGATTTCTGTTCCTGATCGCAAGCTTCGGCGACCGCAGGCGCAGCACGGCGCCGCAATCGCGGCTTTGGATCTATCCGCTGTCGCTTGCCATCTATTGCACGTCGTGGACGTTTTTCGGCTCGGTCGGGCTCGCGTCGCGGACCGGTTACGATTTTCTCGCCATCTATATCGGCCCGATCCTGC
>JASHXZ010000505.1 GCA_030043285.1 Xanthobacteraceae bacterium
ACGGCGTCGTGGCGGCCGAAAGTAATTTGGGTCGGCGCCTTGATACGCGACAGTTGCGAGGCCGCGTCGTGGGCGATCACGGCGCCGCTCTGACGCATGAATGCATCGAGCGGCTGCTTCGGGCGGCTGCGCACAAAAGCCGCGAGCTGGTCGATGTAGTCCGGCTTGGCGGCGTAGAGTTCGGGCGTGAAGCAGTACGGAAAGATACCCTGGATGATCATGTCCTGTACGCCATCCAGCGCCTTGGCGATGCTGCGCCAACCTTCGACCACCACCTTGAGGAAGGGATCGCTCTTCGGCCAGGCGCTGTGCAGCGATAGCGACTTGACGCGCTCCGGATATTTACCGGCCAGCCAAAGCGCAGTCGCGGCCCCGAGCGACACGCCGCTCACATGGGCGCGCTCGATGCCGATCGCGTGCATGAATGCGGCCACGTCGTCGGCGAACAGCTCCATCGAATAGGTGCCATCCGGCTTGTCGGTCTCGCCGGCACCGCGCGGATCAAGCGAGATACAGGTGAAATGCTTCGCATAGTCGGCGACCTGGAAGGCGTAGCAGGCATTGTCGGCGGCAAGATAAGGGATAAGGACGAGCGGCTCTCCGGCGCCTTGCTGCTCGTAATTGATCGTGATGCCGTTTGCCTTGACCTTCGGCATTGCATACCTCCCTGGCTGTTCTCGGCCTGACCTCGGATTGCGAGCCTAGCGACGATATCGGTCTTAGGGAACGAGCAGCACTTTGCCGATGTTGCGTCGATCCTGGACGAAGTGATGCGCCTTCGGCGCGTCATCGAATGTGAAGCTCGCAGCCACCTTTGGCTTGATGACCCCCTTGGCCGCAAGCTCCACTAACGTGTCGCCCCATTCGCGCAGGCGATCGATCTCGCCCCACATGTGGCCGAGATTGACGCCGAACACGCCTTTGTTTGCGTTCATCAGACCCGGCGGATTGAACTGAAACCATGGCGTTTTGGCAATCATCGAAAGCATAGACAAGACACTTCGCTGCTTGCCGCTGACGAGTGAGGACGCGCCGAACATGCCGAGCCGGCCGGTCGGCGCCAGCACGCGGTATCCCTTCTTCCATGACTCGCCGCCGACCGCGTCGAGGATCAGCTCGACGCCGCGGCCGCCGCTGATTTCGCGAGTCCGCGTCTCGAAATCCTCGGTACGATAGTCGATGAGATGGTCGACGCCCAGCGCTCGCATTTCGCCGTGCTTGGCGGCCGACGCAGTGCCGATCACGCGCGCGCCGATATGCTTGGCGATCTGCGTCGCCGCAATGCCGACGCCGCCGCCCACCGAATGGATCAGGACGGTCTCGTTTGCTTTGAGCGCGCCCATGACCACGACGAGTTGCCAGGCGGTGAAGTAATTGACCGGAATAGCAGCGCCTTCGAGTGCCGACAGCCCGGCTGGTCGCGGGAAGATTTGCTTGAGCGGCGCGCAAACCACGTCGGCATATCCGCCAAAGCGGGTCATGGCGATCACATCGCGTCCGATCCAGCTCTGGTCGACGCCAGGACCTACCGCGTCGATCCGACCGGCGACTTCATAGCCGGGCACGACCGGAATGGGCGGCAAATCCGGATATACGCCCATGCGTCCCATGATGTCGGCGAAATTGATCCCGCTCGCCTCGACGCGGACGCGAACCTCGCCGTCCCGGGGCGCGGGATCGGGGGCTTCTCTGACTTGCAGCACTTCCGGCCGGCCGGTGCGTGTAATCCAGATTTGTCGCACGGCGATGACTCCCCCGCTCGTGGCGCCCGCAATCAATGGCGCGCATTTGATTTTACAACCTCATTTGCACAGCAGCAATTTTCGAATCCGCTCGCCGGTTAAGGGTCTTGGCCACGTCAAACGGCTTGCCGCAGCAGGTCAGCTGTCGAGCGCTTCGGCAGCATTCAGCATGACGAAATATTCGGCATACGCTGATCGCCAAATTTGTCGCTTTTCGGTTCTGCGCCACCGCGCCGAAGATGGTCGGCAGACCTTGCAGACCATCGACAATCCCTTCGGCACGAGATTGTCACCCATGTCTTAGGTACGTTCCGTCACCCATGTCTCCGGGTCGGACACGTGTAATTTGGCGCGCCCGAAGGGATTCGAACCCCTGACCTCTGCCTTCGGAGGAAAAATTAGCAGTCTACGCGCGAGACCGCAGCAATTCGCCATGATGCGATATCGCGCTGGAATCGCTACATAATTTTGACTCTTTCCTCGCCTTTAATGCGCTCGGATGCGCGGCGATTTCCCTCCAACTGCTTCCGTGGTGCTTCCGCGGAAGCAGTCTTGCCGACCCGGGAGACCTCTCGATGGCAAAGCTTACCAAGCGCGTCGTGGATGCCGCAGAGAGCCGGTCGTGTGACTATTTCATCTGGGACGAAGAGTTACCCGGCTTTGGCCTACGCGTCTTTAAGTCCGACAAACGAAGCTATCTCGTTCAGTATCGGGCGGCCGGAAGGACACGCCGTTATGCGATCGGCCTTCATGGTGCCTGGACTGCTGAGACCGCGCGCAAGAAGGCGCGGTCGCTTCTTGGGCAGATTGCTCAGGGTGAGAATCCTGCAGAGGAACGCCGACTCGATGCCAAGGCAATCACGGTCAAGGAACTCTGCACGCAATATGTCAAGGACGCTGAGAACGGGCTCGTACTAGGGAAAGGGCGACGGCCGAAGAAGGCGTCCACTATCCTCATCGACAAAAGTCGCATTCATCGCCACATCGTACCGTTACTTGGCACCCGCCGCGTCAAGGACATCACACCATCGGACATTAATCGGTTCATTCGGGATGTGATCTCGGGGAAAACAAAGGCAGACGTTAAGACCAAGGCTCGTGGCCGCGCCATCGTCCGCGGCGGAGCAGGAACCGCGGCGCGTGCTGCTGGCTTGCTCGGTGGGATTCTCACCTATGCGATCGAGCACGGCATCATCGAGAGAAATCCCGTTCACGGAGTCCGCAAACCCGCTGACCGCGTGAAAACGCGTCGGCTCAGCGAGCAGGAATATCGAGTGCTGGGGAAGTTCCTCAACGAGGCCGTCACCGACGATCGTTTTCGATTGGCTGTGCCAATCATCCGACTATTGGCCCTTACTGGCTTCCGGCGTGGCGAGGGCGTCAGTTTGAAGTGGACTGAGTTCGACGCCGAGGATAGTTGCCTTCGATTAAGCGACAGCAAAGAAGGAGCGTCGGTACGGCCAATCGGTCTCCCTGTTCTCGATTTGCTCGAAGCTCAACGTTCCGAGCACCATGGCGATTTCGTGTTCGCGGGCACCGAAGAAGACAAGCCGTTAGTTGGCTTTCCCAAATATTGGAAGAAGCTGTTCAAGGACAGTGCCCTAGGAAATCTTACGCCGCACGTCCTTCGCCACAGCTTTGCAAGCGTGGCCAACGACCTTGGTTTCACCGAGGCTACTATAGCGGCCCTGATGGGACATTCCAAAGGGACCGTAACAAGCCGGTACATCCATGCTGTCGACACGGCTCTAGTCATGGCCGCCGACACGGTATCTGGTTACATCAACGGCCTGCTCAATGGGGTGCAATTCAAACGAACATGCTATGCGCTCGACCGAGCATCACGAGAGGCCACTCTCGCGCGCTTGTTCACGGAAATCCAGCTAGAGCACCAGACAGAGAACGTCAAAGATCGCATCGCGGCATAGAGCCGCCCACTAACTCTTAGTCGCGCTCTACCGGCCAAGGCATAATCCACTGGCTCCTTAATGTTGACCCCGAGCTTTTATTTTCAAGGCTTATCCGGGATTTCGTTGCGGGGGGCGCAACCAGCTTAACTTGCTGATCCGCGCTGCGGCTTAAGCAGTCCGGGAACAATGCCGTTACGGCCGAAAAGTGTCGATGACCTTGGCGGAAAGTACCCAGGTAGAAGCGCGCCGCACTGTTCAAGGGCCGCGTCCCGCCGCCTTACTGATGATGCGAAATAATCGAGAACGATCGGGTCTTGTCATCGTAGTCGAACAGCTCCGCGTAGCGCCCCCAGGCTGTCGCGGCGCGAAGCGTCCGTTCGGCCGCGCGACGGTTCAAGTGATCCTCAAGCTCGACCTCAAATCGCGCGCGCGGTGCTCGACCACCCTTGCGCTCTTTCAGGATGCGGCAGATGTGCGCGGTCAGTGGTACGAACCGCAGTAGATGTTCGCGGAACAGCCGTTTGCGCTCTTCCGTATCGCTGTGCACAAAAACTTTTCCCGCGGCTGTGAGTTTCAGAGCACCGTCCTTAAGCTTCGCAAACTCGAGGATGTGAAGTCCCTCGGCGATTGGAAAAGGATCGTTGATTTCCAGCGAAAGCGAGCTGGCGGGCGTGTCCGGCGCGCCCGTCGTAAGGAGGCGTGGCGAGAACCGCCAGAAGCCCGTTCATGCGATTGATGGAGGCCCGTGGCAGCGGCTGCGCCAACCCTTCACGGGAACGATGCGAAGGTCTGGAACACCATCACAATGCCGTCGGCGGGGCCGGCAAGCGGGGTGCCGCGGTAGATGACTTCGCCGGTCGTGGGCCGGACCAAGCCGCCGGCAATCCGCAGCAAGGTCGACTTGCCGCGGCCCGATCGGTCGAGAAGACCGAAGATTTGCCCTTCCCGAAGCGAGATATTGATGTCTTGGAGTCACCGGCAGCGGCTCGCCGGAGCGCTTGGCAAAAGCCTTGCCGATCGCGCGCAGGTCGATGATGGTGTTATCGGCGTCGACCACGATGTGTCGTTCCTCAATCGGGCCGCATTCGATTCTCGGCGAGTGCATAAAGCGGCCGCCATAAGAGACGGTTCATGCCGACCACAAGTACTGACATGACGACGATACCAAGCGCAATGCCGGGATCCGGTGCGACGCCCAAGCGCGCTCACTGCTAAAGGCTTAATTTTACGTCGCAGATATATGGTTCATTCCGATCAATACGGATTTCAAATCCGAGCTCTCGGCACATTTTGAGCATGGTCGTGTTGTCGTGCAGGACCTGCCCTTCGACGCGTCGAAAGCCCTTTGCTCGGGCGTAAGCAATTATCATCTGCATGAGCTGCCATCCAAGGCCATGATTCTTCAGATCTGAGCGAACCAGGATGGCGTATTCTCCGGCATCGGAGCCTGCAATCATGTGCAGCCGCGCGACACCGAGCATTTCGCCCGTCGCCTCATCGAGCGCGATGAAAGCCATCGCCTGCGCGTAATCAATTTTTACAAAACGGGCAATGAAGGCATGGCTGAAGTCCTTCACGGGACCGAAGAAACGTCGACGCAAATCCTCCGGTGTTTCTGCCGCGAAGAAAGGACCATAAAGCCGCTCGTCTTCTGGCCGAATTGGGCGAACGAAGACCGTCCGGCCATCTGGCAGCGTGAGGTGTCGTTCCCATTCTTTCGGATAGGCAGCCATACAGCAAATCAAGAGTCCTATTTATAAGGAACCTTGCGATACTTTTCGACTGAGCGCTTTGATGTAAGTCAAAGCCAATGGACCGATCCAGTTCAAGATACCATCAATAGACGGGCTGGAGATAATCATGACGCCGACTGATGTGCTTATTCTCTCGGGAATCGTAACCGCGTTTGCGCTCTTTGCAGCGCTTTTGGCGTGGGGCGAATATCAGACGCGTGATTTGGATCTAAACCTCCGGCGAGAGGAGGGTGGCGTGGATGAGCCAAGACCGGCTCAGAGCAGGCCATTGCACAAAGCAATGAAGCTACAAAGGATCGCCGAAAAGACCAAAAGGATCACCGAAAACACCAGCAGATGCGAAATGTCGCATAGTTGATTTGCTATCGTTCGACAAACGAGCAGGAGGACACTCAGCGGTGGCTACGAATTTAGCGCGCCGCCCGAAAGTGTCACTCGCTGACGCGGCTGGCCAACGGTTAGAGTATGGCTGCCATAGAGTCTGGCGCGTCCAGGGCTTTCCCGTCTTCAGCTTCAGTTAGCCGCTGTGCCACGCTTGAGTGGGGCTGGCGATATACAATGACCGGCGTGATACCGTGCGTGAGCACTTTGAGCGTCTCGCTACCCAGCAGGATGGCAGACAGACCGTGGCGACCGTGCGACGCCATAAGGATCGCATCGCAGAGTCGATCGTTCGCCGTGTCGATAATTGCTTTGTAGGGGTGGTCGTGTTCGACGTGTATTGTTTCGCATGGTACGCCAGCTATGGCAGCAATTTTTCTAGCACCGTCTAAGTAGTGGCGGGCGATAGCGGCTATGCGCTCGGCGTGCTCGTCCGGCGTGTCCGCAATCATAGCGGCGTCAGGGCTGACCGCGTGAAATGGTTCAGTCACTGTCAAGACTGTGACCTTCGCGCCAAGAACTCTCGCCAAGGAAACGCCTTCGCGAACCGCCGCTTTCGATAACTCAGAGCGGTCCGTTGGCAGAAGAATATGCTGATACATGCTCGCTTAAAATTAACTCACTCGAAAAAGGACATCATTGATTTATGTCAATTCGCACCCATCGGCGATACGCCGCAGCTCGGCGGAGACCCTAAGATGTGATGCCCGGCACACGACCGGGCATCACACCTGTAGGCAGATTCAAAGGGCGATGGACTCAGCCGACCAGCGGCCGCAGCGC
>JASHXZ010000506.1 GCA_030043285.1 Xanthobacteraceae bacterium
AGGAGCGGGCGCGGCCGGCCGCCAAGCCGGACGATTTCGAATCCATTCCGCTGGTCGGCCGCTCACCGGCGATGCAGGAAATCTATCGCGTGCTGGCGCGACTGATGCAGACGGACTTGACGGTGATGATCGCCGGCGAGTCCGGCACCGGCAAGGAACTGGTGGCGCGCGCGCTGCACGATTACGGCAAGCGCCGCAGCGGCCCGTTCATCGCCATCAACATGGCGGCGATTCCGCGCGATCTCATCGAATCCGAATTGTTCGGCCATGAGAAGGGCGCCTTCACCGGCGCCAATACGCGCAACGCCGGACGCTTCGAGCAGGCCGAAGGCGGCACGCTGTTTCTCGACGAGATCGGCGACATGCCGATGGAGGCGCAGACCCGGCTTTTGCGCGTGCTGCAGCAGGGCGAGTACACCACCGTGGGCGGCCGCACCCCGATCAAGGCCGACGTACGCATCATCGCCGCCACCAACAAGGATTTGCGCCAGCTGATCCAGCAGGGCCTGTTCCGCGAGGATCTGTTCTTCCGGCTCAACGTGGTGCCGCTGCGGCTACCGCCGTTGCGCGAGCGCAGCGAAGACATTCCCGACCTGATCCGCCACTTCTTCACCTTGGTCGCACGCGAAGGCCTGCCGCTCAAACAGATCGACCAGGCTTCGCTCGACCGGCTCAAGCGGCACCGCTGGCCCGGCAACGTGCGTGAACTGGAGAATCTGGCACGTCGCCTGGCCGCGCTTTATCCGCAGGAGATGATCACCGCGGCAGTGATCGATGCCGAACTGGCGCAGCCGACCCTGGTCGCCGCGAGCGATAGCGGGCGCGCCGAGGACAATCTGTCGAGCGCGGTCGAACGTCATCTGGCGCGCTACTTCTCCGGCTTCGACGACGGTCTGCCGCCGCCCGGACTCTACCACCGCATCCTGCGCGAGGTCGAAGGCCCGCTCCTCGCAGCGGCGTTGACCGCAACCCGCGGCAATCAAATCCGCGCCGCCGACCTCCTTGGCGTCAACCGCAATACGCTGCGCAAGAAGATCCGGGACCTGGAAATCCAGGTGTATCGGACCAGCGGATGATGAGTTTCTGAGCCCGCTAGATCGCAGAAGAGTGCGTGAAGGCCACGTTGGGTCGCCCGCGCGCGCCCCGGAATTGTCGTAATCGGGCAACATTGTTGTATAAATGCCTCACCGGGGAAGGGCGAATGGCCGGGCTCCATTCGACCAGCGCATTTCCGCAACAGTCCCGCATCGCTTAGCGCGTTCATGACGACTGTCGACCAGGTCGCCCCGCTCGACCCGGCGGCCCCTGCGCCGGTGCCGGTTGGTTCGCGGCTGATCGGGCCGTTTGCGGACAGCATTGCGCTCTTCTCGGCGGCTCTCAGCCTCCTGGTGCTCTCGGGGATAACCCCGCTCGCACCGGTCCCGGCACTGGCTTTTGCGCTCTCGGCGCTGCAGTCGCTCATCCACGGAACACCCGCCCCCGCCGCTACGGCGACCGAGCTGATCCAGGTCGCGGCCGTGGTTTTGCTGCTCGTGGTCAATGTGGTGACCGACGCCTTGCTGCTGTTGGCGCCGACGCCAATGTCGTCGCGGCTGATAGGGGCGATTGCGCTCGGGCTGGCGCTGTTGTGGGCCGCCGCCACCTTCCTGGTGCTCGGCGGTCTGACCTGGATCGTACCGGTCGACGAGGTGGTCAAGCAGCTCTTGCTTGGCAATGCCGTGACCGGTGTCCTGCTGCTCGCGATCATCGGGCGCGAAGTCTGGGTCGTTATCCAAGCTCGCTGGCGGGGGCGCGCCGGCTCGCGGCTGCACGTCCAAATCGTCGGTCTCTTTGCGGTGATCGCGGCCGTTCCCACCGTGCTCGTCTCGGTGGTCGCGAGCACAACGCTCAACAATGCCCTGGACCGGTACTTTTCTTCGCACACGCGGGCCATGATCGAGCAGTCGCAGATCGTGGCTAAGGCCTATCTCAACGACCACGCTCAGATCATTGGCGGTGACAGTTTGGCGATGGCGTTCGACGTCGCGCGCGCCAAGCCTTTGTTCGATCAAAACCGCGAGCAGTTTCACAAGTTTTTCACGGCGCAAGCCAAGGGCCGCGGCCTGTCGGCGGCGATGATCATTGCGTCGGACGCTTCGACCGTCGAGCGTGCCGACGTGACGATCGACAAACCGCTCGTACTGCCGCCGTCGGAAGCACTCAAACACATTAGCGAGACCGAGCCGTATGTCGTGATCTCGCCGCAAGGCATTGCGGCCGCCGTAAAGCTGCGCGGTTACGACGATCTTTATCTTTACGTCGCCCAGATGCTCGATCCGCGCGTCATGCAGCAAATAGCCGCGACGCAGGAGAGCATCGGCGACTATGCCGTGCTTGAAGCGTCCCGGCTCGGCATCCAGATCGCATTCGCGCTGATGTTCGCGGTCATCGCGCTGATCGTGCTGTTGTCCTCGGCGTGGCTCGGACTCGATTTCGCCAATCGGCTGGTCGCCCCGATCCGCCGGCTGATCGGCGCCGCCAATGTAGTGTCGACCGGCAACCTGCACATCCAGGTGCCGGTGCACCGATCCGAGGGCGACCTGGCACAACTCGGCGAAACCTTCAACAAGATGACCCACGAGCTGCGCACGCAGCACGACGACATCGTGCGCGCCCGCGACCTCATCGACAGTCGCCGCCGCTTCACCGAAGCGGTGCTCTCAGGCGCCAGCGCCGGCGTGATCGGCGTCAATGCGGACGGCAGCATCACCATCGTCAACCGCTCGGCGGAGCAACTGACCGGGTGCAGCGAAGGCGACGCGTTGGGCCATCCCTTGCGCGAGATCGCCCCCGAACTGGCTGATGTGTTTGCCGACGCGCGGCGCAGCAATCAGCGACTGATCCAGCGCCAGATCGCAATGACCCGCGACGGCGAGGAGCGCAATTTCTCGGTGCGCGTCACCAGCGAGCAGGCGCCGGAATCCGAGCACGGCTACGTCATCACCGTCGACGATATCACGGAGCTCGTTCTGGCGCAGCGCTCCTCAGCGTGGGCCGATATCGCCCGCCGCATCGCCCATGAGATCAAGAACCCGCTGACCCCGATCCAGCTTTCGGCCGAACGGCTGCGCCGCAAATACGCCAAGGTGATCACCGAGGACGTTGCCGTGTTCGAGCAGTGCACCGACACGATCGTGCGCCAGGTCGACGACATCAAGCGCATGGTCGACGAATTCTCGCGTTTCGCGCGGATGCCGAAGCCGGTGATCGCCGACGAGGACGTGGCCGATACCGTGCGGCAAGTGGTGTTCCTGCTGCGCGTCGGCTATCCCGACATCGATTTCGACGTCCAGCTGCCGACTGAGACCATGCCGGCGCGTTTCGATCGCCGGCTGATCTCGCAGGCGCTCACCAATATCGTCAAGAACGCAACCGAGGCGATCGGGGCGGTGCCGCCAGCCGAGCTCGGCCGCGGCCGCATCATCGTGACCGCGCGACGTGAGGGCGCGGAGGCTGTGATTGACGTCATGGACAACGGCATCGGCCTGCCCAAGGAGAACCGCGCCCGTCTGCTCGAGCCTTATGTGACGACCCGCGAAAAGGGCACCGGCCTCGGTCTTGCCATTGTCGGCCGCATCCTCGAGGAGCACGGAGGACGCATCGAGCTGCGCGACGCTGCAGACAAAATCCCCGGCGCGCGCGGCGCCTGGATGCAGTTGCGCTTCGTGGCCGAGCCGCTGCCCGTCGCTGCAGCCGCAGCGCAAGAGGCTAAGCGGGACAGTCAGCCGGTGAATTGAACATGTCTTCCGACATTCTCATCGTCGACGATGAAGCCGATATCCGGGAGCTGGTCGCCGGCATCCTGCAGGACGAAGGCTACGCCACGCGCACGGCCCATGACAGCGACGAGGCGCTCGGCTCGGTGGTGGCGCGGCGGCCCAATCTCGTCTTCCTCGACATCTGGCTGCAGGGCAGCCGGCTCGACGGGCTGCAGCTCCTGGATTCGCTCAAGCTCGAGCATCCCGAGCTGCCGGTGGTGATGATCTCCGGCCACGGCAATATCGAAACCGCGGTCTCCGCCATAAAGCGCGGCGCCTACGATTTCATCGAAAAGCCGTTCAAGGCCGATCGGCTGCTGCTCGTCGCCGAACGCGCGCTGGAGAATTCGCGGCTCAAGCGCGAGGTCAAGCAGCTCAAGCAATTTGCGCCGCTGCCGACCGTAATCGTCGGCGCGTCGCCGGTCGCCAATCAGCTGCGGCAGACCGTGGAGAAGGTGGCGCCAACCAACAGCCGCATCCTGATCGTCGGCGCCTCCGGCAGCGGCAAGGAGCTAGCGGCGCGCACCATCCACGCCCATTCGGCGCGCGCCAATGCGCCGTTCGTGGTCATCAACGCCGCGGCGATCTCGCCGGAGCACATGGAGATCGAGTTGTTCGGCGTCGAATCGAGCAACGGCACGCAGGCGCGCAAGGTCGGTGCGCTCGAGGAGGCGCACGGCGGCACGCTGTTCGTCGACGAAATCGCCGACATGCCGCGTGAGACGCAGAACAAAATCCTGCGCGTTCTGGTCGATCAGACGTTCCAGCGCGTCGGCGGCAGCACCAAGGTCACCGTCGACGTGCGCATCATTTCCTCGACCAGCCGCAACATCGAAGCCGAGATCGCGGTCGGCAAGTT
>JASHXZ010000407.1 GCA_030043285.1 Xanthobacteraceae bacterium
CATTTTGGCACCGCTTGCGCCCTGCGCGGCGGCACCGGTGGGCGACAACGCCGCACCCACAAGCAAGGCGCCGGCCGCCTTGAGGACGGCGCGTCGGTCGCGGTCGGTATGATCGGGCATGGCTATCTCCTTGCGTCGGGTTGCGCACCATCGCGCGATTTTGCGCGATATGGGCAAAGCGCTATCGGTCACCAACACCGCCGACGGCCGCGCTATTCAAATCCGCAGCGCATGCTCGGCATGCGTATAGGGCAGCTTCAGCGCATCGGCCACGGTCGCGAGTGCAACGGCACCAATCACTGCAGCGTCAGCCTCGCCGTTCCGCCCTAGCTTTTTCTGACTTCAGCAGCGTTGCGGTTACGTTGCAGGCTGCCAAATCGCGGGCGAGCGCCTTGGCGTCCTCGACTACGGGGACGTCGACAATGGCTTCGCCTTGGTCCGCCAGTAACGTGACTGCGGCATGAGCGGCTGCCAACGGCATATGGCGCTTGACCAAGGCCAACGCCGCTTGCGGACCTTTCGCCTTATGAGCTTTGCTCTTGAGCAGAAACCGGGCGGGAGAACCTGAGGCGACGCGGTCGACGTCCCGGACCTGAACCCGAGGTGCGGATCGCTCCTTCAATGATGAGTTCGTCGACATCGACTACCTCCATTACGTCTCGTACGAGTTGGCGGATGCCCGTTATCCTCAGTTGATTCACTTCGACGTTTTCGCCTTCGACATGCAGCCCGCGCAGCATCAGTATTCTTTGAGCAAACTCGACCTGCGCAAGGACGAGCAGCGCGCCGACGGGGCTTTCAACTGGTGCGAGGACGACGTCCGCTTCCTCGTCGATAAGGACGATCATACGGCAACTGCGCGTATCTAGGCGAGCGTTATAGTTCGCGCAAGTTGCCCCTTGTCGTCAATGCTATAGTTCCGCAAAGGGGCCGATCAAATCCGCAGCGCATGTTCGGCATGCGTATAGGGCAGCTTCAGCGCATCGGCCACCGCGCGATGCGTCACATGACCGTCATGCACGTTGAGCCCGTCGCGCAAATGCGCGTCAGCCGAAAGGGCGAGGCGCCAGCCCTTGTCGGCGAGCGCCAGCACGAACGACGTGGTGACGTTGCTCAGCGCAAAGGTCGAGGTGCGCGCCACGGCGCCCGGCATGTTGGTAACGCAATAGTGCACGACGCCGTCGACCACATAGGTCGGATGCGAATGCGTGGTCGGCCGCGAGGTCTCGGCGCAGCCGCCTTGATCGATGGCAACGTCGACGATCACCGAGCCTGGCTTCATCGCCTTGACGGTCGCCGCCGTGATCAATTTCGGCGCGGTGGCGCCGGGAATGAGCACGGCGGCGATGACCAGATCGGCGCGGCGGCACAACAGCTCGATGACATCGCGGGTCGAGAACACGGTGCGGACGCGGCCGCCAAGCTGCGCGGCGACGCGGCGCAGCGCCTCGGGATTGCGGTCGAGCACGGTGACGTCGGCGCCCATGCCGGCGGCGATCAAGGCTGCATTGCTGCCGGCGACGCCGCCGCCGAGCACCAGCACGCTCGCCGCGCCCACGCCCGGTACGCCGCCGAGCAGCACGCCGCGCCCGCCGTTTTCCTTTTGCAGACAATGCGCACCGACATGCGGCGCCATGCGGCCGGCGACTTCCGACATCGGGGTCAGCAGCGGCAGCGTGCCTTGCGGGCCGGTCACCGTCTCATAGGCGATCGCAGTGACGCCGGAGGCGAGCAAATCCTCGGTCTGCGCGCGGTCCGGCGCGAGATGCAGATAAGTGAAGAGAACCTGGCCGCGGCGCAGCTTTTTGCGCTCGACGGCGAGCGGCTCCTTCACCTTGACGATCAGCTCGGCACGGCCGAACACCGCATCGGCATCGCCGACAATCTCGGCACCGGCAGCGCGGTAATCGGCGTCGGACAGGCCGGCGCCCGCTCCGGCAGCGGTCTCGACCACGACCTTATGGCCATTCTCGGTCAGCTCGCGCACGGTCGAGGGCACGACGCCAACGCGATATTCGTTGTCCTTTATTTCCTTTGGTACGCCGATCAGCATTGCAACCTACATATTGACCGGCTCCATCCCGACGATCTCGATGCCGAAGCCGGAAAGCCCCACATATGTCATCGGCCGCGACGATAACAGTCGGATCGAATGGACGCCGAGGTCCTTGAGGATCTGCGCGCCGAGGCCGACCTCGCGCCATTGCCGGCTGCGCGCCTCGCCTGAGCGAGTCTCGTCGGATTTCGGAATGCCGACCACCGGCACGCCCGCGGTGCCGTCGCGCAACAGCACCAGCACGCCGCGGCCTTCGGCCTTGAAACGCGCCAGCGCGTGGTTGATCGCCTTGGCCTTGCCGAACACGTCGTCGATGATGTCGGCGCGGTGCAGGCGGGTGAGCAGGCTCCTGCCGTCGCCGATGCTGCCATACACGAATGCCATGTGATGGACCGGATCGAACGGCGTCAGAAAGGCGTAGCCGGTCAGCGTGCCGATCTCGGATTCAACCGGAAATTCGCCGACCCGCTCGATCAGCTTGTCGCGCGCCTGGCGGTAGGCGATCAGCTGGGCGACGGTGATGCGGACCAGGCCGTGTTGCGCGGCGAGCTTGGCCAGATCCGGCCCGCGCATCACCGTGCCGTCGTCGTTCATCAGTTCGGCCAGGACCCCGACCGGCGGCAGGCCGGCGAGCCGGCAGAGATCGACGCAGGCTTCGGTGTGGCCGGAGCGCATCAGCACGCCGCCGTTGCGCGCGATCAGCGGAAACACATGGCCGGGGCGCACGAAATCCGACGGGCCGTTGTTATGGTTGGCAAGCGCGCGCACCGTGTTGTTGCGCTCTTCGGCGGAAATGCCGGTAGTCAGGCCGTGGCGGACGTCGACCGAGACGGTGAACGCGGTGCCGAGCGGCGCGTCGTTGAGCGCCACCATCGGATCGAGGTGCAGCCGTCGCGCCTCCTCGGGCGCCAGCGGCGCGCAGACGATGCCGGAGGTGTGGCGGATGATGAACGCCATCTTCTCCGGCGTGCACAGGCTCGCCGCGACGAACAGATCGCCCTCGTTCTCGCGATCGTCATCGTCGGCGACAATGACGATTTCGCCGCGCGCGAAGGCGGCGATGGCGGCGGCAACTTTGTTGTTTTCGGACACTCAAATTTCTCCGACCAGCAATGGGTCAACGCTATCTAATACCTCGGCGCGCATGATGGCCATGTCGTTTGCGTCAAGCCGGTGCTTGGTGCGCACCTGTCAGCCTCGCGCGAACGGCCAAGCCGGCGGTTCACCGACCTGGCCGCGCTGGCGCAGATAATGATCGGCGATCACGCAGGCCACCATGGCCTCGCCGATCGGCACGGCGCGGATGCCGACGCACGGGTCGTGGCGGCCCTTGGTGGAGATTTCGCTGTCGTCGCCGTAGCGGTCCACGGTGCGGCGCGGCGTGAGGATCGACGAGGTCGGCTTGACCGCAAAGCGCGCCACCACCGGCTGACCCGTGGAGATGCCGCCCAAAATGCCGCCGGCGTTGTTGGACAGGAACACCGGCTTGCCGTCGTTGCCCATGCGCATCTCGTCGGAATTGTCTTCGCCGGACAGCGCGGCGGCATCAAAGCCGGCGCCGATCTCGACGCCTTTCACCGCATTGATGCCCATCAGCGCTGCGGCGAGATCGCCGTCGAGCTTGCCGTAGATCGGCGCGCCGAGGCCCGGCGGCACGCCCTCGGCG
>JASHXZ010000507.1 GCA_030043285.1 Xanthobacteraceae bacterium
GTCGTGATGCGCGGCCAACTTGTCCTTGTTGACCTGACGGAAGATCGCGGTCTGGTGGTTGATGGTCTTGGTTTTCCAACCCAACAGGCCGGCCGGCAAGCAGGCGACGTCGCCGGCAAATGCCAGTTCGGTCCCGGGCCGGATGCAGACGGCCATTCCAGGATCGTCGGAGGCTGAGAACCCGCGTGTTCCCGTCCCGAAGTCACGCGTGACGAGCTTGTCGCCGACTTGCGCCGGCCGCGACCGCACGCTTTGGAGGCTAAAGTCACACATAGGCGACTCCTTTCTTCCCGGGCCATGGTCCCGGGGCTTCTACTATTCAGCCCCACAACCCTCACGAACAACGATCTCGGATAAGAATGGTGCCGCGCCGCGCGACGAAAAGACAACTCCGCGCCGACAGGGGACTCACGCTGGCGCCGCCTCCACGCGGCGACCTCATTCGTTTGACGGAAGCTTTTTAAGAATCTTGCCGGGATTTGAGGCGGATATGCGGCCCCGCTTCGCGTCAGGGCGGTCACTTGACCGTGATGCCGCCGACCATGCCGTACCAATCGTGGTCGGCGCAGCGCAGGTCATATCTGCCCGGCTTGTGCGGCGTCAGGAATACGTCCTTCTTTTCGCCGGGCTGCAGCGTGATTTCGCTGCCTTTATTGTCGAGGACGTTGGAGTTGTCGATCGTGGCGGTTGCAAAGAAAACCGGCGCCGTGAACTCGTGCGTTTCGTTGCCGTGATTTTCCAGATGCAATTGGTAGAGCACGCCCTGGCGAAGAGTCAGGTGATCGGGCTCGAAGCTGTAATCGACCATGACGACGTCGACCTCGACCGGCTTCGAAGCCGATTGGGCCAGCGGCGCGGCGAGCAGCAATCCAAAGAGGCAGCCGATGCGCCCAAGCGCGCGGGTCTGGCGCACGATCATGGTCCTTGTTTTCGGCCGAGTGAACGAAACGCCGACGGTTGCGCGATGGTTATGGCGCAAAATTAGGCATTGCTCAATGCGCGGCAGCGCGACTTGGGCCGGACACCCGTTTTATTGCCAGCAGCACAACGGGAACGAGCAGAGCTGTGAAAATCGCCCACGTGTAGAACACGTCGATATAGGCCAAGAGCGTGGCCTGGCTGGCCACCATCTGGCCGATGAACCCAAAGGCATGGGACTGCGCGGCGGTGGGCGGCGCGCCCTGGTGGGTGAAGTACTGAGTCATCTGCTGCATCGTCGAGTGAAACACCGGCGACGACGGGATCGTGTTTTCGACGAGCCGCGACTGATGAAATTGGCTACGCCGCAACAGCTCGGTGTTGGCGAGCGAGACGCCGATGCTGCCGCCGAGGTTGCGGGCGACGTTGATGAGGGCCGAGCCTTCGCTGGTCTTGTTCTGCGGCAGTCCCTCATACGCGATAGCGTTGATCGGAATGAACAGGAACGGCAGGCCGATCACCTGAAAAATACGGACCTTGGCGAAATACCAGAACGTGGCGTCAGGCGTTAGACTGGTGGAGTACCACATCGACAGGGCCACCGCGCCTAGTCCGATCGCGATCCAGTATTTCGGCTGCATCAGCCCGGTGACCTGGCCGGCAATGGGCATCATGAACAGCATCGCCAGGCCGCCCGGCATCACGGCGAGACCAGATAGTTCCGCGGTGTAGGGGAAGCTCGTCTGCAACAACTGCGGCAGGATCTGGTTGGAGCCGAACAGGATCGCGCCGACCGTCATCATGATCAAAAATGCAATGGCGAACTGGCGACGGAAGAGCAGACGAAGGTCGACGATTGGATCGCGCTCGGTCAGCTCCCAGAGCAGGAAGAACACGAACGATGCGGCCGTAATCAGGGTGAACGCGAGGATCATGTTCGATTTGAACCAGTCGTCCTCCTGGCCGCGGTCGAGCACGAATTCCAGGCTGCCGAAAGTGAGCGCGATCAGCGCAAAGCCAATCCAGTCGATGTGCAAGCCGCCGGCCAGCATCTGGCGCCGCTCGCGTTTGAGGATCTCCGGCTCGACCAGCACCCAGTTCACGAGGAGGAGCGAAGCGATGCCGATCGGTATATTGATGAAGAAAATCCAGTGCCAGGAGTAATTGTCGGTGATCCAGCCGCCGAGCGTCGGCCCGACCGTCGGCGCGACGATGACGGCGATGCCGTAGAGCGCGAAGGCCTGCGCCCGGCGCTCGGGAGGAAACGTGTCGGCGAGGATTGCCTGTTCGCTGGTCGGCATGCCGCCGCCGCCGAGGCCCTGCAGGATGCGGAAGAAGATCAGCGCATTGAGGCTCGGCGCCAGTCCGCACAAGAGCGAACTCACTGTAAACAGCGCCACGCATATCATGTAGAAGCGCTTGCGGCCGATGACGTTGGACAGCCAGCCACTGACCGGCAGCACCACCGCGTTGGCGATCAGGTAGGTCGTCACCACCCAGGTGCTCTCGTCGATGCTGGCGCCGAGGCTGCCGGCGATGTAGCGCAGCGACACGTTGGCGATCGCGGTATCGAGCACCACCATGAAGGTGGCGATCGACACGATGATGGCGACGAGCCACGGATTGCGGTCGCCGGCCGCCGAGCGGCTCGGGCTCCAGCCGCCGCGCTCGTGGCCTTGCTCGCTCATCGCACTCGCACGTTCGGCACGACCGACATGCCAGGGCCGAGCAGCACGTCGGGCGGCTGGTCGAACACGATCTTGACCGGCACCCGCTGCACGATCTTGACGTAATTGCCGGTCGCGTTCTGGGCCGGCAGCAGGCTGAATGCCGTGCCGCTGCCAGCCTGCACGCTGTCGACGTGGCCCTTGAAGGTGTGCTGCGGAAACGCATCGATCGCGATATCGACCGGCTGACCGGGTCGCAGCTGCGCGAGCTGCGTCTCCTTGAAATTCGCCGTGATCCAGACGTCGCGCGGCACGAACATCATCAGCGCCTGCCCGGCGGCCGCATACTGGCCCTTGGCGGCGGTGAGCTGCGTCACGTAGCCATCGACCGGCGCGGTGATGACGGTGCGGCCGAGATTGACCTTGGCCTGCTCGAGGCCGGCGCGCTGCTGCTCCAGTTGCGCCTGCGCCTGCAGCGCCTGGCTTTGCAGCACGGGCAGCTGCTTTGTGGTGGCGATGGCGTTAGCCTCCGCGGCGGCGTAGCTCGCCTGCGCCTGCAGCAAATTGGAATGGTATTGCTGGGCCTGCTCGACGGTAACCGAGCCGGCTTTGACGAGACGCTGATAGCGTTCGTTTTCCTGCTCCGCGAAAGTGAGCGCCGCCTGGGCCTGCGCCGTCTGTTTGTTGGCCTGGTCGATCCGTGCCTGCTGTGCGGCGATTTGCGCCTTGAGATTGGCGATGTTGGCCTGCGCCTGATCGACCTGCGCCGTGCCCTGGTCGGTCTGCACCTGGAAGTCGCTGCGGTCGAGCCGCACCAGCACGGTGCCGGCAGTGACGCGTTGGTTGTCCGTCACCGGTACGTCGACGATCTGGGCGTTGAGCTGCGCGCTGATGGTGACGGTGCGGGCGTCGATGAAGGCGTCGTCGGTCGATTCGTAATGGCTGGCGTTGATCCACCAGACGATCACGCCGACGGTGAGTGCGATGGCAATCGCAGCGATCGCCAGCACCAGTGTGCGATGCGCACGCAGGCGGTCAAGCCAGGATGGATCCCCTGGTTGCTCGGCGGGGTTCGGCCGCGCCGGGCGGCCCGGCGCGGTCTCCTGGCGGCGTTCGTCGTCGACGCGCTGGTCCATGCTTTGATCGAACGTCCGGGAAGCGGGTCCGTTTCCGCTCCCGGACAGGAAAGCGGCCCGCACAGATAGTCAGTTTTCCGAGGTGGTTTAGCGATTAACGTCGCAGGAGGCTAGCCGTGTTCGCACAGCTGTGAAGTCGGTCTGATCCCCGCAGAGTCGACCTCCGAATCGACATCGTTACGCCCAGGCGGGCGCCAATTTCGACCGCCAAAATTCTTAATGTATTTCCTTTTCAGCTGCTCCGTTTCGGATACATGATGCATCGGCCAACGGAGCCTGCCGCTGCCATGAAATTCGGCTATTTCACACTGAGCGATAACCGCTACCCCGACAATCCGCGCTCGCCCGAGCAATTCCTGGTCGAGATACGCGACCAGGCGGTGTTTGCCGAGAAGCTCGGACTGCACTCGGCCTGGATCGGCGAGCACCACTTCAACCGGCGTGGCTGTGTGTCGGTGCCCGCAATCGTGCTGGCCAATATCGCCGCTGCCACGACGCGGCTGCGGCTCGGACCAGCCGTCGTCGTGCTGCCGATCCATCACCCGATTCATGTCGCGGAGGAATGGGCGACGCTTGACCAACTGTCCGGCGGCCGCGTCGATTTTGCCGCAGGGCGCGGCTACGACCGTCACGAGTTTGTGCCGTTCAGTGCAGATTTCGATGCTTCCGCCGAGCAGTTCGGCGAGGGCATCGAACTGTTGATGCGGTGCTGGACCGAAAGCGCGCCGTTCGACTTCAAGGGCCGGTTTTACGATGTCACCGACGTCGAGGTCTTTCCCAAACCCTTGCAGCGGGATTTCAGGCCGTACATGGGCTCGTTCTCGCGTTTCTCGATGGAACTGGCGGCGAAGTGGGACTGGAACCTGTTGCTGGCGCCGTTCGCCGCCACGATCCTGTTCGGCAGCCTGAAGAATGCGGCGGCCGCCTATCGCGAGATCTGCGACAAGGCGGAAAAGCCGGCGCAGAAAATCAAATGCAGCTATTTCATCCACATCGGCGAAGGCGAGGACGAACGCCGGCGGGCGCGGCAGCGGATGGTCGACTACATTACCATGGCGGGCTTGCGCAAGACGATGAGTTCGGGCGGCCAAGGCGCGCTGCCGCCAAGCATGGCGTACTTCAAGAAGATCGGCGAGCGGCTCAATGACGCCAAAGCGTCCGACTTCGACGACAACTCGCTGCTGCACGGCTCGCCGCAGCAGATCGTCGATTCCTTGAAGCGGGTCGAGGCGATCGGCATCGACGAGGTCATCCTCTACTTTAATTTCGGCAACCGCCCCGACAGCTTCGTGCGCGAGCAGATGCACCGCTTCATGGCCGATGTCGCGCCCGCGTTCGGCGGCGCCAGCCGCGCCGTCGGGTATGACGTCCGCCCTGCACGTGAAACCGCACGTTAGCCCACGCGATCCGGCGGCAACGGAACGGCGCAAACATGTTCGACGACGCGATCCGCGCTATCGGGCAAATATTTTCACCGCCGCTGCGCGCGGTGTTGTGGAAATCGATCGGGTTGGCGCTGGCGCTCGTCATTGCCGTCGCGGCCGCGATCGAGCGCGCCATTGTTTGGCTGGTCGGCGCCGGCAGCAGCTCTGCCGAAACGGCGCTCGGGCCGCACGCGCATCTTCCGGTCGATGTCATCGCCTGGCTGCTCTCGATGGCGGCCGGGTTCGGCATCCTGATCGGCAGCGTGATGCTGATGCCGGCCGTGACTGCGTTTGTCGCCAGCTTTTTCGCCGATCAAATCGCCGACCAGGTCGAGCACACGGATTATCCCGGCGACCCGCCCGGCAAGGCGCTGCCGCTGTCGCAAGCCGTCCTCCAGGGCGGCAAGACGGCGCTGCTCGCCATCGCGGTTTACCTTTGTGCTCTGCCGCTGTCGCTGATCGCCGGGGCCGGCGTCGTTCTGTTTTTTCTTGCCACCGCGTGGCTCCTTGGCCGCGAATATTTCGAACTCGCGGCAATGCGCTTTCGCCCGATTGCAGAAGCGAAGGCGCTGCGTCGACATTATGCCGGAAGCGTCTTTATCGGCGGCATGATCATCGCGCTGTTCGTGTCGATTCCGATCGTCAACCTGGCGACGCCGCTGTTTGCCACCGCCTTCATGGTGCACATGCACAAGCGCTTGAGTGGACGGTTCGAGCGCAATGTCAGCCCGGGTCGGCGTTACTCCTGAGCGGAACCCGCGCCTTCGGCCGCAGCGCCGACGAAATTTTGCTGACGAATTCGCCGAGCTCTTCGTACGGATTGACAACTGAAGATAGGCAGTGCCACGCTCGCGGCGAAGCAAAGATGTTGATCGCCCCAACGGGCATGATTGCGGAGGCTATGATGGCAAGTCTGCGCATTGTCCATGTCGCGGTTTATGTTGCGTTGCTGCCGGCTCTTGGCGCGTCGCCAGTGCTGGCCGAAGTGAAGCTTCCGGTGCCGGCGATTGATCAGTCGGCTGTAGCCAAGCGCGGCTTCTTCTATGTCGGTGGCCGCTATGTCGGCGAGCCCGGCAAGCGCATCATGCAGGGTCAGGCTTACGTCGAGGTTTTGGCGCCGAAAGAGCAGCGCCGGCCGTACCCACTCGTGCTCATCCATGGTGCGGCGCAGACAGCGACCAACTGGATGGGCACGCCCGACGGTCGCAAGGGTTGGGCTGAATATTTCGTCGAACAGGGCTACGTCGTCTACATGATCGACCAACCGATGCGCGGCCGCTCGGCCTATCATCCGGGTGACGGCGCAACGCGGATGTTCACGGCGGAGAACGAGCAATTTCAGTTCACCGCGATCGAAAGCGACGGCACCTGGGCGGGACGGCAGAAGCACACGCAATGGCCGGGCGACGGCCCGAATAAGGGCAAGGCCGGCGATCCGATTTTCGATGCGTTCTATGCAACGCAGGTCGAGACGGTGATCTCGCCGGAGGAAACCGAGCAGCGCAACCGCGATGCCGGCGCGGCGCTGCTCGACAAGATCGGCCCGGCGATCGTGCTGACGCATTCGCAGTCCGGTTCGTTCGGCTGGCTCATCGCCGATGCCCGGCCGCAGCTCGTCAAAGGCATTGTCGCCATCGAGCCGGCCGGTCCGCCGTTCGAAAACTTCATCATCGGCACTGGCAAGGCGCGCCCATGGGGACCAGCCGACATCGCGCTTACCTACGATCCGCGGGTGAAAGATCCGAGCGAGATCGCGCTCGTGCGCGAGGACAAGCCGGACGGCCCCGACATGTTCGTGTGCTGGATGCAGAAAGAGCCGGCGCGGCAACTTGTAAATCTGAAGACCATTCCGGCGGTCGTGATTTCGGCGGAAGCCTCATATCACCAGCTCTACGACAATTGCACGGTGAAATATTTGAAGCAGGCCGGCATGCACGTCGAGTGGCTGCCCCTGCAGAACAAGGGCATCCACGGCAACGGGCACATGGTGATGATCGAGAAGAACAATCTCGACATTGCCAAGGCGATCGACGATTGGGTGGTGGCTAACGTGAAGTAGCTCACGAAGGCGCGCCGGGCCGCAGTGCCGCCGAGATTTTGCCGACGAATTCGCCGAGCTCTTCGCCGTCGAGGTCGCTGACGGCCCAGAATTCGAGGCCTTGCTCGGACCAATGGCGGACATTGTAGCCCTGCACGCTGCGCGCCGTTATCGCGGCGTGCGCGGCGCCGAGATGCTGGGCGACGAACAGATTGATGATGTGCTTGCGCCGCCGATAGACGACCGAGGCGACCGGCTCGCCGGCGATGTAATCGAGGCGCCCGCCAAGGAGCGTAAAGCCCTGCGCGGTCAGATCGATGACCGGCGGTGCCACGTCGACCTTGCCGTCGAACCACGGCTTGACCGTGTGCTGGTCGCTGGTTTCGACGTCGGTCAAATGATTGGCCTGCAGCGAACGGATATGTGCCGATACCACATCATTGGCGATCGCCTGGTCCTGATCGTTGTGGAAGACGGTGAGCATCAGGCCCGCCGCCAGCGCGCCGGACAGCACTGCGCCGGTGCCGAAACCGCTGAAGAACGAGCGGCGCGATGGCCGCAACGGCAGGACCGCGGCGCTGGTGCGCGCTGAAGCTGCTGCCGGTGCCGCTGTTGCTGGCAGCGCCGCCTCGATCCGCGCCCGCAAGGAAGCCGGCGTCTTTTGTTTGAGGTCCGCCCCCGCCATGGCGGCGCGCATGGCGCGAAACGCGGCGAGTTTTTCGGCGCAGCCGGCACAGCCCGCCGCATGGGCTTCGGCCTCGCGCGCGTGCCCGGCGTCGAGCTCGCCGTCGAGCAGTGCATGCAGCATGATTTCGGCTTCGGCGCAGTTCATGACGGCGCTCCTTGGGCGGCGTTCCAGGCCGAGCGCAGCATGCCGCGCGCCCGCGCGAGCCGCGACATCACGGTGCCGACCGGCACACCGGCGACTTGCGCGATGTCCTGATACGACA
>JASHXZ010000508.1 GCA_030043285.1 Xanthobacteraceae bacterium
TCGCCGTGAAGCGGCCGATCTGGCTCCTTGACGAGCCGATGAGCGCGCTCGATGCCGCGGCGCAGGAGCGGCTCGGCGCCCTGATGCGCACGCATCTCGGCGACGGCGGGCTTATTCTCGCCGCCACCCATGGGCCGCTTGGACTCGTGGCGACGCAGGAGCTGCGGCTTGACGACTTTGGCGGCGCCTCAGCGCAACCGTTCGCCCCCCAGCTCTGGGGCGCGGAGACCACAGTGTCATGACGCCGCTCGGCGCGCTCCTTATTCGCGACATGCGCCTTGCAGTGCGCGTCGGCGGTGGCGCGCTCATCGGCGTCTTGTTCTTTTTGGTCGTGGTCACGCTGGTGCCGTTTGCGATCGGGCCGGATCTGGCGCTGCTCAAGCGCATCGGTCCCGCGGTGCTCTGGCTCGCCGCCTTGCTGGCCAATTTGCTGGCGCTCGATCGGCTGTTCGCCGTCGATCATGAGGACGGCTCGCTCGATCTCCTGCTCATGAGCCGGTCGCCGCTCGAGCTCGTGGTGGCGGTCAAAGGCCTGGCCCATTGGCTGACCACCGGACTGCCGCTCGTGGTGGCGGCGCCGTTGATCGGGCTGTTGCTCAATCTCGATGGCGCCGCGCAGGCCGGATTGGTGGTCACCCTGCTGGCCGGCACGCCGGCGCTGACGTTCATCGGCCTGATCGGGGCGGCGATTGCGGTTGCGCTCCGCCGCGGCGGGCTGCTGCTTGCCGTGCTGGTTCTGCCGCTGACCGTGCCGGTCTTGATTTTCGGCGTCGCGGCGGCGAATGCGGTCATGACCGGTGCCGCGCCATTCGGCACGCCGTTCACGATCCTCTGCGCGCTCAGTCTGGCGAGCCTTGTGGTCGGACCCTTCGCCGCCGCGGCCGCGCTGCGCCAGGAAATCGAATAGCGAGGCAACGATGCCGAGGCGCAGGTCATGCAAAATTGAAGTCGCCGCGGTCCGCCGCCGTTGTCTTGCCATCCCCGCCTGCACTAGGTAGCAGCCGATGAGCCTCCTCGATCTTGCCAACCCGTCGCGCTTTCTGAAGTTTGCCGATCGCGTTTTGCCCTGGCTGGGCGGCGTGACGGTGGTCGCGTTGGCGTTCGGGCTCAATCAGGCCATGGGCGCTCCCGACGATTACCAGCAGGGCGCCACCGTCAAGATCATGTTCCTGCACGTTCCCTCGGCTTGGCTTGGCATGATGGCGTGGGGGATCATGAGCATCGCGGCGCTCGGCACGCTGGTGTGGCGCCATCCGCTCGCCGACGTTGCGGCCAAGACCGCAGCGCCGATCGGCGCCGCCTTCACGCTGCTTTGCCTCGTCACCGGTTCGCTGTGGGGGCGGCCCGAATGGGGCACCTATTGGGTCTGGGATGCGCGCCTGACCTCCGAGCTGGTGCTGTTCCTGCTCTATCTCGGCGTCATCGCGCTGTGGCGCACAGTCGAAGATCCCTCGCGCGCGGCGCGCGCCGCCGCGATCCTGACACTGGTCGGCGCCGTCGATCTGCCGATCATCAAGTTTTCGGTCGATTGGTGGAATACGTTGCACCAGGGCTCGTCGGTGTTTCGCATGGGCGGCTCGACGATTTATCCGACCATTCTGGTGCCTTTGTTGGTCATGGCCGTGGCGTTCACGCTGTTGTTCGTCACCCTGCACATCGCCGCCATGCGCAATGAAATTTTGCGCCGGCGGGTGCGCACGCTGCGCTTGATGCAGGCCCAGGCGGCGAGCTGACAATGGAAGGGATCAACCATCTGCCTTTCATCGTCGGCTCCTACGCGGCGGCGTTTGTTGTGATTGCAGGATTGATCGGCTGGGTGACGCTCGACTTCCGCGCCCAGCGCCGCGCGCTTGCCGATCTTGAAATGCGCGGCTTCGCCCGGCGCTCGGCGCCACAGCCCGCGGCCGCAGCGCTGGCGAAGGAGGAGGCGTGAGCGAAGCCGCCACACAGCAGACGCGGAGCGTCGGCCGGCGTCGCATCGTGGTCCTGGTGCCGCTTGCGCTCTTTCTCGCGCTCGCGGTCGTGTTCCTGATCGGGCTCCGGTCTGGCGATCCTTCGATCATCCCCTCGGCGCTGATCGGCCATTCGGCGCCGCAGATCGACCTGCCGCCGCTCGCCGGGCTCGAGCGCGACGGGACGCCGGTTCCCGGGCTCGATGCCGCAAGCTTCAAGGGCAATGTCAGCCTGGTGAACGTTTGGGCGTCGTGGTGCGTACCGTGCCACGACGAGGCGCCGCTGCTCCTGCAAGTCGCCAAAGATCCGCGCGTGCGCCTCGTCGGCATCAATTACAAGGACGATCCCGACAACGCCCGGCGTTTTCTCGGCCGCTACGGCGATCCGTTCGTTGCCGCCGGCGCCGACCTCAATGGCCGTGCCGCCATCGAATGGGGCGTCTACGGCGTGCCGGAAACCTTCGTGGTCGGCCGCGACGGCCGCATCGCCTTCAAGCTGGTCGGCCCGATCACGCCCGACAATTACGCCTCAGCGCTGCTGCCGCGGATCGAGAAGGCGCTGGCGGCGGGGTCCTGAAGGCATTTCCCGGGCGCAGCGCAGCACGAAGTGGTGCGCTGCAGACCCGGGATCGTTACGAACGCCGAGTTTGGGACGATCCCGGATCAGCGGTGCATCACTTCGTGCTGCACCGCATCCGGGATACGGTAGTGCTACTCCGCCGCCGGCTCGATCCCGTATTTCTTCAGGAGCGGCGCCTGCAGTGCGGCGAACAGGAAGGTCAGCGGCACCACGCCGAACACCTTGAAGTCCACCCACGTATTGGTCGAGGCGGAGCGCCACACGATCTCATTGAGCACCGCAAGCAGGAAGAAAAACAGCGCCCAGCGCCAAGTGAGCTTGCGCCAGCCTTCGTCGGTGAGATGAAACAGCGAGTCGAACACGATGCCGAGCAGCGGCTTGTTGAAATAGAGGCCGCCGAGCAGCACGGCACCGAACAACGCGTAAATGATGGTCGGCTTGACCTTGATGAAGGTGGCGTCGTGCAGGACGAGGGTGAGGCCGCCGAACACCAGCACGATGATGGCGGTGACCACCGGCATGATCGGCAGCCGGCGCGTCATGGCATATGACACGATCAGCGCCGCAACGATCGCGACCATGAAAGTCGCCGTGGCGACAAAGATGCCGTAGCGCGAGTTGGCGAAGAAGAACAGGACCAGCGGGCCGAGGTCGAGCACCAGCTTCAAAAGCGGATTGAGCTGCGGCTTGGTCGTCGTTTCCATCTAATTACTCTGTGTGCGAACTCAGCCACCTCATCCTGAGGTGCGAGCGAAGCGAGCCTCGAAGGATGCGGCCGAGGCGCCGGAGCTGTCACCCTTCGAGGCTCGGCGCTTCGCGCCGAGCACCTCAGGGTGAGGGGCCGGGAAGACCGGCAATGGCGCGGGCGAAATCGCGGGCCGAGAACGCTTCGAGATCGTCGACGCTCTCGCCGACGCCGATGACGTGTACCGGAATTTTGAACTTGGCCGCAAGCGCCACCAGGATGCCGCCGCGCGCGGTGCCATCGAGCTTGGTCATGGCCAGGCCGTTGACGCCGGCGATCTTCTGGAACACCTCGACTTGCGACAACGCGTTCTGCCCGACCGTGGCGTCGAGCACGAGGAGCACGCTGTGGGGCGCCGTCGGCTCGGCCTTCTTGATCACGCGTAAGACTTTTTGCAGCTCGTTCATCAGTTCGCTGCGGTTTTGCAGGCGGCCGGCGGTATCGACCAACAAAACATCGGTGCCGCGCTGTTTGGTCGCGGCGATGGCGTCGAACACGAGGCCCGCCGCATCGGCGCCCGGCTCGCGGGCGATGAACTCGGCGCCGGTGCGCGTCGCCCAGATTTTCAGCTGATCGATGGCGGCGGCGCGGAACGTATCTCCGGCCGCCAGCATGACCTTGCGGCCGTCGGCGCGGAATTTCGCCGCGAGCTTGCCGATCGTGGTGGTCTTGCCGGAGCCGTTGACCCCGACCACCAGGATGACGAACGGCTTTTGCGCCGGATCGATCGCGAGCGGCTGCGCGACCG
>JASHXZ010000085.1 GCA_030043285.1 Xanthobacteraceae bacterium
GACAACGACGAGGAAATCCCGTTCCCGCCCGGCTCGCCGTTCGAGCGCTTCTTCCGCCGCTTCGGCATGCCGAATGTTCCGAACGGCCCGCAGGTGATCACCGGCCAGGGTTCCGGCTTCTTCATCACGGCCGACGGCTACGCCGTTACCAACAATCACGTGGTGCAAAACGCCGAAAGCGTGCGCGTCACCACCGACGACGGCAAGAGTTTCACCGCCAAGGTTATCGGCACCGACCCGCGCACGGATCTGGCACTCATCAAGGTCGAGGGCGGAAACTTTCCGTTCGTGAAGCTTGCCGACGAGACCCCGCGCGTCGGCGATTGGGTGCTCGCGGTCGGCAATCCGTTCGGGCTCGGCGGCACGGTGACCGCGGGCATCGTTTCGGCGCGCGGCCGCGACATCGGCGCCGGCCCCTACGACGATTTCATCCAGATCGACGCGCCGGTCAACAAGGGCAATTCCGGCGGTCCGACCTTCGACGTCGACGGCCAGGTGATCGGCGTCAATACTGCGATCTATTCGCCCTCCGGCGGCTCGGTCGGTATCGCCTTCGCCATTCCGGCCACGACGGTGAAGAACGTCATTGCGCAGCTGCGCGACAAGGGCAGCGTCACGCGCGGCTGGATCGGCGTGCAGATTCAGCCGGTGACGCCAGACATCGCCGACAGTATGGGCCTCAAAGAGGCGACCGGCGCACTGGTGGCCGAGCCGCAGCCCAACAGTCCGGCAACGAAGGCCGGCATCAAGAGCGGCGATGTCATCACCTCGGTTAACGGCGCCGCGGTGCGCGACGCGCGTCAATTGGCGCGTCGGATTGGCACCATGTCGCCGGGCACCAGCGTCACGCTGGCGCTCATCCATGACGGCAGTCCGCGGACTGTCACGCTGACGCTCGGCACGCTGCCCAATGAAAAGCAGGCGGCGAACGAGCCAGCGCAACACCAAGAACAAAGCGCCGATATCGACGTGCCGAAGCTCGGCTTCACGTTGGCGCCCGCCAGCAAGGTTTCCGGCGCCAATGCCGACGGCGTGGTCGTGACCGGGGTTGCCAATGGCGGCGTCGCCGCCGATCACGGCTTGCAGGTCGGTGACGTGATTCTCGACGTGGGCGGCAAGGCCGTCACGACCCCCGCGGACGTCAACCAAAGCGTTTCGGAGGCCCGCAAGCAGGGCAAGCACACCGTGTTATTCCGGGTGAAGTCGGGCGAGGGCACCAAGTTCGTCGCCTTGCCGCTCGGCAACGCCTGAGCAATGGGGCGATCCGCCGGCATTTGTCGCCCCCGCTGGCGGGCGTTCCCTGGGGGGCGGGCCGCAAGGCCCGTCCCCGCCTAATACCAACTCCGCGACCGGCATCCGTCGCCCCCGCCGGAGTGGAGTTGGGCGAGGGGGCGGTAGGCAGTTCGCCTGCCGCCCCTTTTCGCAGCATTTTCAGCTATGTTTCGTAAGACGCCCCCGACGCTTAGGTGCGTCAGGGTCAGGTCGATATTGCCGGCAGCGCTGCTTGGGACAATATTGATGGCAGGGCATTGCTGAACGGGCCACCTTGCCGGTCATTTGCTCCACGCCCGCGCTGCCTTTTGCTTATGTTGAACGCGGCCTTGTAAGATGCGCCTTCTGATTATCGAGGATGATCGCGACGCGACCGAATATCTGGTCAAGGCGTTCCGTGAGGTCGGCCATGTCGCCGATCAGGCCGGCGACGGCGAGGAAGGCTTGGCGCTGGCGCTCGAAGGGCAATACGACGTGCTGATCATCGACCGCATGTTGCCCAAGCGCGACGGGCTGTCGATCATCGCCGACTTGCGGACCCAATCGATGGAGACGCCGGTCCTCATTCTTTCGGCGCTCGGCCAGGTCGACGATCGGGTCAAAGGCCTGCGCGCGGGCGGCGACGATTACCTGGCGAAGCCCTACGCATTCTCCGAATTGTTGGCGCGCGTCGAGGCTCTGGCGCGGCGGCGCGGCAGCCGCGGCGAGGAAACGGTGTACCGGGTGGGCGATCTCGAGCTGAATCGGCTGTCTCACGAGGTCACCCGGGCCGGCCAGGAGCTGCAGCTGCAGCCGCGCGAGTTTCGCCTGCTCGAATACCTGATGCGGCACGCCGGCCAGGTCGTCACCCGCACGATGTTGCTGGAGAACGTCTGGGATTATCACTTCGACCCGCAGACCAACGTCATCGATGTGCACATTTCGCGCCTGCGCTCCAAGATCGACAAGGGCTTTGCCCAACCGCTGCTGCACACGGTGCGCGGCGCAGGCTACATGGTCCGTGACGGCGCGCGCTGACAGCGGCTGCGCCTTTGGCGCGGCAGACGTTTGCCGGCACGGCGCATGCCGCGGCCAGGGGAGGGAGCAATGAGCGCTGGCGACGCAGCGCCGTTCATCGCGGCGCGTGATTTCCTGATCCGGCATCGCACCGATTATGCCACGGCCTATCGCGATTTCGCCTGGCCGAAGCTCGATCGCTTCAATTGGGCGCTCGACTATTTCGACGTGATGGCGCGCGGCAACGATCAGCCGGCCCTGTGGCTCGTCGATGAGGATGCCGGCGAGATCAAGCTGTCGTTCGCGCAATTGAGCGAGCGTTCGAACCGGGTCGCCAACGCGTTCCGCCGGCTCGGCGTAACGCGCGGCGATCGCGTTCTGCTCATGCTCGGCAATGTCGTTCCGCTGTGGGAGTCCATGCTGGCGGCCATGAAGCTCGGCGCCGTCATCGTGCCGGCGACGACGCTGTTGACGCGCAACGACCTCGCCGATCGGTTCGCGCGCGGCAAAGTGCGGCACGTCATTGTTGGCAGCGACGCAGCGGCAAAGTTCGCCGATTTGCCGGGCGATTACACGCGCATCGCCGTCGGCAAGGCGGTGCCGGGCTGGCTTTCTTACGAGGACTGCTATGCCGAGCCCGCGGAATTCGTGCCGCAGGGCGAAACCCACGCCGACGACCCGCTGCTCCTTTATTTCACGTCCGGCACCACGGCGACACCGAAGCTGGTGCTACACTCGCATCAGTCCTATCCGGTCGGCCATCTGTCGACGATCTATTGGCTCGGCCTGCGACCCGGCGACGTGCACCTGAATATGTCCTCGCCGGGCTGGGCCAAACACGCCTGGAGCTGTTTCTTTTCGCCGTGGAGCGCGGAGGCGACCATCTTCATGGTCAACCAGCGCCGTTTCAACGCGCGCGGCCTGCTCGACGCGATCGTGCGCCAGCTGTCGGTCGCGTGGGCGGAGCTCGGCGGCCCTCAGCTGGCGCGCGGCGAGGTCGACACCGAGGGCGACGCCGGCGTGCTCACGCCGATCGGCGAGCCGACGCTGTCGGTCACGCTCGAGGTAAAGATCGACGGCCTCAGCTCTGCAGTGTCGCTGCTGATCCCCTGGGAAGCGATCGAGCCGATCACCGAGCGCATCCGTGGCGGTGGCAACGAGCCGAGCAGTGTCGACCCGCGCAGCGCCGAAGCCCTGCGCCGCGGCGTCGCCGGCGCGAGCGTGCTGCTGCGCGTCGAGGTCGGCTCCGCGCAGATGCCGATCGAGCGCATGCTCGAGCTGACCCCCGGCGCGCTGCTCGCGCTCGAAGACAGCGCCGAGGACGGCGTGCTGCTGTTCGCCGAGGGGGTCT
>JASHXZ010000509.1 GCA_030043285.1 Xanthobacteraceae bacterium
TGGCCGACTGCCGCCTCACGCGCGTCCTGCGCCGACACGACCGGACTGTGAACCGTCTGACGTTCCGACCACTCATCGTCTTGCCGCCGAGGCGGCGGCTCTCGCAGCGATCGTTCGGGCTCTGCCATCTGCAACCTCCTAAACCGATTGGCCGATTGCACGTGCGAAGACAACGTTCAGCCGCCGTCCTACGTTCCATTTGCGACGGCGCTAAACACGCGCGGACGTCCGCGCGGCTCGCGCCACGATGCGCTTTCGCCCCCTAGGCTTGCTGGCTGTAAGGTCGCGCGTGCAAAGCAGTTTTATGGCGACGATGCCCTGGCCGGTTCCTGTTGCTGCGGCGGTCGGCGGATGGCCTGCAACTTACTCTTTAGTAATGTGAGAAGCCTGACTTGGTGGTCCTGATTGCCACCGCGGACCAGATAATTTCCGTCCGCGGCGAGCGCTTCGAACAACGCTACATGATGGTCATTGCCCCCAAAATCGAATATCAGCACGTCACCGGGCTGCGGAGCATCCACCGCAGTGCCGAAGCTTAGCCAAGCCTGAACGAATAGAAATCTGCTCGTGTCAGCTGCGCCGAACACAGGCTTAATTCCTGCGCTCGCCATGCTGTATGCAACCGCAAGCCCAGCCCAGTCAAAGTAACTAGACGCCTCAGCAGCGGAAAGGTAGCTTTTAGTGTCCGGATACTGTGTGTAGATAAACTGAATCCAGTCGACAATAGCTGCTGGAATAGGCTCACCTGGTGCCCAGTGCGTGCCGCTCATCGTGCGCATCGTTGCAAGCCACTGAGGAGGAAAATCGGAAATCGCTGGGCCAGACTCAGGTGCGCGCGGATTAGCGGTGACGCTGTGATTTTTTTCGAAATATCCCACTTCATTATAAGCCCAATCCAGTCTTCGCTGGAGCCTTGCCACTTCCGCCTCATCTCGGTCCTTGGCGCCAGCTGCTAGATTCCATTGTTTCTCCAACGTATCGATTTGGTTTCGAATATTATCGCGTGTGGCGGTCAGTTCTTTGAGGTATGAAACCCAGTCGTCCCTGGATGATTCCGTGGCTACATGTGCGAAGTATTGCGCGAATCGAATTCGCAGCTCGATATCCTGATTAAGCGCATTGTTGATGAAATCCTTGATGTACTGATCGTGAAACTCTTGTTGTTTGACCTGTAATTGCCTGCTTGACTTTACGTACTCAAGTAGCGCACTAGCCAACTGAAATAGTGGAGGTATAGCGGCAATGGCCAGCGCTACAAACACGCTGCCAAGGACAAATTTCTTATAATCGAGTCGAATCTTGTAGCGTTCTAGCTCGAGTTTCTCTCGCTCGAGATCGAATGAGGGCCGCGAGCCATTCGCGGGCTCAGGCGAGGGCTGCGCACTATCCTCGGGCATGCGTACTTACTTTCATTCGATCATGGATTGCTTAGCGGATTTTATCACGCGAAACGGGCGTGGGACAGGCTGAGCGCAGGAAGCCCACGCGATCTTGGCGGTGCAGACCTGCAAGGTGGGCGCGCCGCTTCGCGGCTTTACCCTACACCTGCTACACTTCCTACCGATTGACCGGCAGAACCTGCGTCAGGTTGTCGACGTAGGCCTGCGTCAGGACCCAGCGCAGGTTGTTGGTGCTGCCGAGCTGGCCGCCGACCATTGAGTTGACCAACACCACCAGCTCCATGTCGTCCGGCAAGAAAAACGCGACGGCTTGTTCGTCCTGGTTCTTGGGATTGTGCCAGTCGCCGGGCTTGCAGTACACATTGCCGGCGGGCGTGGTCAGTGCAGCAGGCAGCGCTGAATTGCCGGTCAGCGGGTCGACGCCAAAGCCGTTGTCGAGCATGGCCTGCGCCGCTGCCGGCGTGAGGATGCCGCCGCCGCGGCGGAATTCGCCCATCACGTCGAGCACCTGGTTGACGGAGAGGTGCCAGCCGGCGTAGCCGCAGGCCCATTCCAGAGACCCCGAGTCCCAGCCGGGATCCTTATCGTTGGGTCCGAGATAGGCGAGCGCGCACGCCGCCGGATGATCGAGGGTGGCGCCGACCACGCCAGAGGGCCCAAACACCTTGGCCTGCAGATAGGCTGCATAAGCGTTGGTCGTCACATAGTCCCAAGCCATGTCATTCCACAATTGGGCAGAAACGCCCAGAAGCGGCGGCGGATCGAAAACCGCGTCCTTGTTGATGTTGCCGTTGATGATTCCAAGCATGACCCGCAACACCGCGTAGTTCACATTGTGATACTGGTATTGGCCGAGATCGCTGAGCGTGATGCCGCCGGCGATCGCCGCCTCCGTCCCGGTGAAGTCGACGAGATCGATCGCCGAGAGGCCGCTGGTGTGGTTGAGCAGGTTGCGGAAAGTGATGCTTCCGATATTGGACCCTTTGCTCCAATAGTTCGGCAGATAATTGATGATCGGCATGTCCGGCAAGATGGCGTTGTCGGCCAGCAGCACCGTCATCGCCATGGCCGTCATGACCTTGCTCACGCTGGCGATATGCATCTGCACATCGGCCGTCCACAACTCGCGGCCCTTATCTTGCGGACCAATGGCGTATTGCCACACCTTGGTGAACACGATCTGGCCGGACTGGCGCAGTTGCGCCACGTAGCCGAAAACGAGATCGTTCAACACGTTGCCCAAGGCGGCCTCGAACGCGCCGACATCGAGAGCGTACGGGCGGGCGGGCGGCGGCAATCTTAGCCCGACCGGCACCGTGCCGGCCTGCGGTCCGCTATCCGAGGCGGCGCTATACGACTTCGGCGCTCCAATGACATGCGCCGCAAGCGCTTTGGCGTCGACCGAGATACCTTTCACGTTCTTGGCGAGAAACGAGTCCAGCGCTGATTCCAGTTCCATAGACCGTCCTCCCTTTTGGGTGTCGTGCTTCGATGTTGCTCCCGGATATTTGGTGCGGGACAATATTGATGGTGTTGGAGCTACGTGGGCCACCGGGAGCTATGCGCCCGGTGTTTTTAGCTTGTAGCCTGGGTTGAGCGCAGAGAAACCCAGGAGCGATAGTGAAGCTTGCAATCCGATTTCGCTTCCGCCTAGGCGCTCTGCGCTTCGGCGGACTTAGAACCCTCCGAAGCTCGCGGAGCGAGCGTAGGAGGGTCGCTCAATGCCGGGCTACGCGCTGCGCAATTTCGCGCCTCCAGAGCGAATCAAAGATATAGCCAAATAATTGTTTCTGCTCAGAAATTCGTAGAAACGTAATAGATAGTGCGCGGCAACGATTGCGCGGCTACAGCCGCCCAAGCAAAAAGCGCAGCAGAATCAAGGCTTGGTCGCTCGTGCTTGACAAAACAGCGCCGAGGAATAAAAGCCGACATCGCTTTGCTCATCAAGGGCGTCAACGCGAGGCGATCCGGTTGATGGAGTGGAGCGCGGTGCCTGCGTGCGATTTCGCAGATCGCACCCGGGCGGCTTCGGACCCTGCTCTGCCGGTACTACGACCGGTGCGCGAGGAGCCTCGCTACAGGGGAGCGGACAGTCTGCTCCCTGTCTCAGGAAACGCAGCCCGAAGCTGAGCCGAGGCCTCGAAAACCTCGGCGAGTGCCGCGACGGAGCGCCGAAAGGCGAGCGCGCCCGCTCAGCGGATGTCCGCGGTAACGCGAAACATCCGTGGCGCGCGCCGTACCGGTCAGCGGGTTCGGATGTGCTCATCCGAAGCGCCGGTGCGGATATTCGTATGCGCCTCTCGGCGCTCCGCCCCCTTTATTTTATTTGGGGCAGCTTTCGTGCAGTGGCTTGGCATAGCTCGGACGCGAACAAAAAACGCGTTGCGAGAATGCCCCTCTGTGTCGTCATTGCCGGGCTTGACCCGGCAATCCACGCGGAGGTGCCGCTTTCTGAGATTTGCCGTGGGGATTTGTTTGCGTCGCTCCAGCATGGACCGCCGGGTCAAGCCCGGCGGTGACGAGGATGAGGATGAGGATGCGCGCCGCGAGAGTGAGATGCTTGTGCCTCGTCTTTTTACCCTCCCCTGCAAGGGGAGGGTCGGCGAGCGTAACGAGCCGGGGAGGGGTCCGTCAGCGCGAAGCTGATGAAAGAACGTCGAGGCCGGGACCCCCACCCGCCGCGCTTCGCGCGACGACCTCCCCCTTGCAGGGGGAGGTGAAGAAGAAGGGGCGCCGGACTCGTCACTTCACTTTCATCGCAACAGTTTCGTCTAGGCCTGCGCCCCCTCCACCATCCTCCGCTGGCTTCGCCAG
>JASHXZ010000408.1 GCA_030043285.1 Xanthobacteraceae bacterium
TGTAGGGATTGAACCTACGACCTCTCCCGTGTGAAGGGAACGCTCTCCCGCTGAGCTAAGCGCCCGTGCCGTCGCGGTGCGGATGACGGCACTGGTTGGATTTAGGGACCGCCCCGGCGGGGTGTCAAGCGCGGCTATTAATTCGATCGCGCCAGGCGCGAGGCGCTCGTTTGCAGGGCGCGGATGCGGTCGGCGAGCGTGCTCTTCTGCTCCGCGTCATCGGCAGCTTTGGGCGCCGTTCCCGCCTCGCCGCGGGCGCCGTTGCCAGCGTTGCCGCCGTTACCATTGGCCGCGCGGCTGCCGTT
Source organism: Xanthobacteraceae bacterium (assembly GCA_030043285.1). GTDB lineage: Bacteria > Pseudomonadota > Alphaproteobacteria > Rhizobiales > Xanthobacteraceae > BOG-931. The sequence continues at coordinate 306 of JASHXZ010000408.1, forward strand.
GCCCGAAGGTGCGCTGCGGTTCAGCACCGGCGCGCCGGAGGCGAGCATGGCCTCGATCGGCGAGCCGGGCCCTTCGAGCGCGGCGGTGAGGCGGGCGACCTCGGCGGCGACGTCGTTGATGCGCTCACGCAGCAGCGCATTCTCGACCCGTTCGGACGCCCAGGTGGATTCGGCTTCGCGCTTCATGCTCGCGAGCTCGGTCTGCAGCTTGTCGCGTTCGGCGAAGGCGGCGGCGAGCTGAGCTTCGAATTGCGCGACTTCGGCTTTGTATTTCTCGACCGCCGCGGCGGTGCGGCCGTCGGCATTTGTCAGTTCGCCGCGCAGATCGTTTTCGCGCTTACGCGCGCCATCGGCGTCGGCGCGCAGCCGCTCGACCTCGTAATCGCGTTCGGCGGCGGCCCGTCCCTGATCTGCCAGCCGGCCTTCCAGCTCATGGACGCGCTTGTTGAGGAGTTCGGTTTCAGCGGTCTGCGCCAGAAGCTGCCGATCGAGTTCCGCGGTGCGCGCGCCCAAGCCTTCGAGATTGCCGCGCGCCTGGGTGAGATCGCCGGCGGCGGCCGCCGCCTCCTCGCGCTCGCGCGCTAAACGTTGCTCGGCCTCTTTGACCATGCTTTCGGAATCGGCGACGCCGACCTTGAGCGCCTCGACCTGCGTGCGCAATGCGGCGATCTCGATGCGCTGGCTGTCGGCATCGACCGACTTTTCGCCGAGTGCGCCGGTGAGCTTGAGCAGATCCGCTTCCTTGTCGGAGAGCGCGCGCTCCAGTTCGCGCAACGAGCCGGTTTTGACTTGGAGCTCCTCTTCGCTCGAGCGGATTTGTTCGACGAGGGACTTGTCGCGCGCTTCCATCGCGAAAATGACGGAGGTCTTTTCGCCGAGCTCCTTCTTGAGCTGATTGATGGCGTCGCTCTTCTTGCCGAGCTCGGCCAATTGCGCGGTGGTCTTGGTCTTGAGCTGCTCGACGCTCATTTCCAGGCGCCGGGTCGACATGGCGAACTCGGCGCGCAGCTGGTCCTTGTCGGCGCGGATTTCGGCGATGGTCAGCGGCGTCGCCGCTTCCAGGCGCCGCATGGTAAGACGGACGGCGCGGTTATGCACCAGCGGGACGAACAGCAGCGCGAACAGGGCCGCGACCAGGAAGCCGATGCCGAAATACATCGCCGGTTCGACCATGATACTGACGCCCTCCACGCTGGCGTTACACCGATACGCACGCCCGCAGCCTACCACAATGTCGGCTCGTTAACCTAAGCCTTAACGTTTGACCGCGGTTGATATCCCGCCGCTCCGTGCGATTTGGCGGCTCATAGCAACTATTCGCTGCGTTTTAGAGTTCCCAGCGCCTCTTAGAACGGATTCCAGGTCGGCCGCGAGGTGAACTTGAGATAGCCGAGATTGGCGCCGAGCCGCAGCCCGACGCCGGCGCGGATCGGCACCAGCACGATATTGTTGGCGGTCAGCGCCGTCATGCCGAGCCCGCCGACGAAATAGGCCGAGCCGTCGATGCCGCCGAACCGGTCAAAGATCGCCTCGGTGCGTGGCAGATTGTAGACCAGCATCATGGTCCGTGCGCCGTTAGCGCCGGCGTCGAAGCCGATGCTCGGACCTTCCCAGAACACCCGACGGTCGCCAGCATTCTTGGTGTAGAGCGTGCCGTCGCCATAGCGCAGCCCGCCGACGAACGCGCCGCCGGCCTCCTGGCCCAACACATAGCCGTTCGGCTGGCCCCATTGGCTGGAGGCCTTTTGCACGATCATGGCAAGTTCGCGCGATACGCCGCCGAAAAAGCGATGTCCCGCCGCGACCAGCTCGTCGGCCGAGAACTCGCCGCCCGATGCGGGCGGCGGAGGTGGCGGCCCCGGTGCGACCGCGGGCGGCTGGGCCGGGACTGGAGCCGGCTGCGCGCTCGCCGGCGCGAAAGCCAATGTGAGGAGCGACAAGATGGCGGCGAGCCTCACGACCAAGGTCATCGGCAGCTCCAGATTAGCGCCCCAGATCGGCGGCCAAAATTAACGCCTTTGTCACGCGCTCACGCTTACACGTTGCGGTCTCGATCTCGGCAAAGCCGAGCCGAATCATTGAAGCGTTGGCCACAACTATGACCGCAGCACGGCGAAAACGAAAGCAGCGCGCCTGTTTGGCGCTGTCGGTCGCAATCGCTGCGGCGCTGTCGCTGTTCGCCGCGGCGGCGCGGGCCAGCCTGACCGCACGCGTGGTGGTGGACTGGCATACCGGGCTGGCGATCGACGGCTACGATCCGGTGGCGTTCTTTACCGACGGCGCACCGCTGCCTGGAACAAGCGCGTTCGAGCTACGCTATGCGGGAGTGGTGTGGCGCTTCCGCAACATCGGCAACCGCGCGGCGTTCGCCGAGCGGCCCGACATCTACATGCCGCGATATGGGGGCTATGATCCGGTCGCCGTTGCGCGCGGGGTCGCGGTCGCCGGCAAGCCCAATATCTGGATCATCGTCGGCCAGAGTTTGTTTCTGTTTTATGATCCGACGGACCACCAAAAATTTACCGACGATCCGGTCCACGTCGTCGCCACGGCCGACCGCAAATGGCCGCAGGTCGAGCGCTCGCTTGGTCCGTAGCGGGCCGCGCCGACGCATCGTCACGCCGGCGGACTGGCCGGCGGTTCCGCCCGATCTCCACAAGCAATGAAACCATCGATCACGCGCTCGGCCGTGCCGTAGCGAAGTGCGTGTCCTTTCGGCGTCGCGATCCGGCCGCCCGCTGCCTCGACCAAGGCATGGCCCGCCGCGGCGTCCCAGTCGCGAACCGGGGCCAGACGCGGATAGAGATCGGCCGTGCCTTCGGCGACGCGGCCGAACTTGACGGCGGAGCCGCAAGCCATCGTGCGTGCCCCCGGCAGCCTGGCGATATAGGCCTGTGTGCGATCGTCGAGGTGCGAACGGCTGACCACCACCACGAGATCCTTGGGCGCCGGCTTGCGGCCGTGGATCGGCTGCGGCGGAGATAATGCGCCATCGGCCGCGAATGTGATCCGCTCCGCGCCGCGACCGATGATGCCGCGCCAGACCAGTCCCAGCGCCGGCGCGGCGACGATGCCCAGGAGTGGCCGGCCATCCACCATGATCGCGATGTTGATCGCGTATTCGTCATGGCCGGCGATGAACTCGCGAGTGCCGTCGAGGGGATCGACCAAGGCATAGGTGCCGCCGGCGGGCGGCGCTTGGTCTTCAGCCTGTTCTTCCGAGACGCAAGGCAATGCCGGAGCGATCCGTGCCAAGTCGTTGCGAATCGCCGCTTCGGCCGCCAAGTCCGCTTCCGTGACCGGCGAGCCGTCGCGTTTGCGGTGAACGTCGCCTTTGCCGGCAAGGCCGCGGACCAGAAGCGCGGTCCGCACCGCCGTCGTGGTGAGCGCCGGCATCAATACGGCGCAGCTTGCAGCATCCATTGTGGTCACGCCAGGCTCCTCGCAATGGCAATGCAGTCCGGTGCCCGGTTGGCGACCCCGCGCGGGATGCAAACGGTTGCCGAATCGCGTGGGCTGTGACACCCAAAAGCTCGAATGCCCCTGTGCGCGGAGCCTCTCATGTCAGGTCCCATTGCCTCCGGCCCTTTAGCGCTTGGCGCCCTCGACCTTGCCGCGCTGTTGTGTTCGCGGGTCTGCCACGACCTGATCAGCCCAGTCGGGGCGATCGTCAATGGCATCGAAGTCTTGGAGGAGGACAAAGACGAGGAAACCCGGACCTTTGCGCTCGAGCTGATCAAGAAAAGCGCCCGCAACGCCTCGGCGCGACTGCAATTTTGCCGCTTGGCCTTTGGCGCTGCCGGATCGGCCGGCGCGCAGATCGAAACCGCTGACGCCGAAACCGTCGCGCGTGGCATCCTCGATGACGACAAGACCAAGATCACCTGGAACCTGGCGCGGGAGCTCAAGCCCAAGAACCAGGTTAAGCTTTTGTTGAACATGCTGATCGTCGCCGGTGGCACCATCCCGCGCGGGGGCATGCTGACTGTCGACCCGGTCGAGGGCGGCGCGGGCTTTCGCATCACCGCGTCCGGGCTCAACGCCCGGGTCACCGCGGTGGTCGCCGAACTTCTGGGCGGCAACCCGACCCAGCCGGTCGACGCCCATGGCATCCAGCCATTTTATACCGGTATTTTGGCCCGCGACTGCGGTTGGGCGGTCACGGCGGTTGCCGAAGGCGAAACGGTGGTGGTCCTCGCCTGCTGACTCCGCTGCGAAAAGGTGGGTGAAGTCAGCTCTTAACGCGCCGTCCGCAACCGAAATTAAACGGTTTTGGCAACAGACTGAAGGCGTCCGGCCAGACGCACTGCGCCTGGCGACCGTGGCCTTCGCGCGCTCAGGCGCCCGCCATGAATGCTCGTATTGCGTACGCCGTCGGCGCGTTCGGGACGGCGACAGGGGCGCGTTGGTATGGACGACCTGTTGTGCGAGTTTTTGACCGAGACCAACGAGAGTCTCGATCAGGTCGATGCCGAGCTGGTGCGTTTCGAGCGCGAGCCGAACAACCGCGACATTCTCGGCCATATCTTCCGTCTGGTCCACACCATCAAGGGCACCTGCGGGTTCCTTGCGCTGCCGCGGCTCGAAGCGCTGACCCATGCGGCCGAAACGCTGATGGGCAAATTTCGCGACGGCATGCCGGTCACTGCCGATGCCGTCACGCTCATTCTCTCGACCATCGACCGCATCAAGCTCATTCTCGACGAGCTTGAAACCAACCAGCGGGAGCCTGACGGCAGCGACAACGACCTGATCGGCAGGCTCGGCCACCTGACCCAGGAGCCCGCAGCCGCACCGGCACGGGCTCCAGCGCTAACGCCGGCGCCTGAGGAGATGGACGAATCCGAAGCGGCGCAGCCGGCCGAAGCCTCGGAAAAAACCCCGCCGCAACCGGCCGAAGTCTCCGACAAAATCCCGCCGCAGCAGGGCGATGACGAGCGCGGCGAGCGCGTCGCCAACCATTCAATTCGTGTCAACGTCGATACGCTCGACCATCTGATGACGACGGTGTCGGAGCTGGTGCTCACCCGCAATCAGCTCCTCGAAATCGTGCGCCGCCACGAGGATTCCGATTTCAAGGTGCCGCTGCAGCGGCTCTCCAACGTCACCGCCGAGCTGCAGGAAGGCGTGATGAAGACGCGCATGCAGCCGATCGGCAACGCGTGGCAGAAGCTGCCGCGCATCGTGCGCGATTTGTGCGCCGAGCTCGGCAAGGACATCGAGCTGAAAATGATCGGCGCCGAGACCGAGCTCGATCGCCAGGTGCTCGAGCTGGTCAAGGATCCGCTCACCCATCTGGTGCGCAACTGCGCCGATCACGGCATCGAAAGGGCTGCCGAGCGCCTTGCCGCCGGCAAACCTGCCAAAGGCACCATCCGGCTTGCCGCCTGTCACCAGGGCGGCCATATCATCATCGAGATTGCCGACGACGGCCGCGGTCTCGACGTCGCGCGCATCCGCGCCAAGGCCCTCGAGCACGGCCTGGCGAGCGAAGCCGAGATCGCCGCCAAGTCCGACGCCGAAATCTGCAATTTCATCTTCGCTGCCGGCTTTTCGACTGCGGCGCGTGTCACCAGCGTCTCCGGCCGCGGTGTCGGCATGGACGTGGTGCGCAGCAATATCGAGCAGATCGGCGGCACCGTGGATCTGCAGTCGGTCGCCGGCGTTGGCGCCA
>JASHXZ010000510.1 GCA_030043285.1 Xanthobacteraceae bacterium
GCGTTCTGGTATTTGCCCGCGACGCGCGGCGCGAATTGGCGGCGACAGCGGTCAATGCGGCGCGACAAGGCTATCGCGGAATCATCAGCTTCGGTGTGGCCGGCGGCCTCGCCCCGCATCTGCGGGCTGGCAATTGGGTCGTGGCGTCGTCGGTGGTGGAAGCGCAAGGTCCGATCCCGACCGATACAGTGTGGTCCAGGCGGCTTCTCGACGCCATCGGAGACGCTCATCATGGTCCGATCCTCGGCGTCGATACGCCCGTCGCCGAGCCGAAGACCAAGCGCGAGCTGCATCGCACCAGCGGGGCGGCCGCAGTCGATATGGAATCGCATATCGTGGCACGGCTGGCGGCCGCGCATGGGCTCGCGTTCACCGCCCTGCGGGTCATCGTCGATCCGGTCGACCGCACGATCCCGCCTTCGGCTTTGGTCGGGATGGGCGCCGACAGTCGCGCCGATACGACGGCGATCTTGCGCGAACTGATCGCTCAGCCGCGGCAACTGCCACTGCTGGCGCGTGTGACCTGGGACGCCTTCGTCGCGCGCTCGGCGATGCAGCGGGTGCGCCGTTTGCTCGGCCCGCATTTCGGGCTTGTCGATCTGCCGACCTCGACCGCAGCCGGCGAAGAATTGACGCCCGCGCTCCGCCCGATCGTTCCAGCCTGAAGCGATCCGCGTCGAACCTTTCGTATCAGGCCTGCGAGATGAACTTGGTGACGAGGTAGGCGCCCAAGCCCTCGATGCCGCCTTCGCTGCCGTGGCCGCTTTCCTTGACGCCGCCGAACGGCGTCTCGGGCGTCGAAATCGCAATCGAGTTGACGCCGACCATGCCCGATTCCAACGCGTCGCCGATTGCGGCGGCGGTCGTGTTCGACGTGGTGAAGGCGTAAGCGGCGAGCCCGTATTCCAGAGAATTGGCGCGCTCGACCACCTCGTCGAAGGTCTTGAACGTGACAACCGGCGCCAGCGGCCCGAACGGTTCCTGGGTCATCACCTTGCTGTCATCCGGCACGTCGGTGATCACCGTCGGCTCGTAGAAGTAGCCCTGATTGCCGCGCCGGTTGCCGCCGGTGACGATCTTGCCGCCGCGGTTCTTGGCGTCGTTGACGAACGTCTCCATCGCGTCGATGCGCCGGGAATTGGCCATCGGACCCATGGTGTTGCCCTTCTCCAGGCCGTCACCGATCTTGACGCCGTTGGCATATTCGGCGAAGCGCTTGAGAAAGCGCGGATACACGTCCTCCTGCACATAAAACCGCGTCGGCGAGATGCAGACCTGGCCGGCATTGCGGTACTTGAACGCCGCGATGGTGTCAGCGGCTTTTTCCGGATCGGCGTCGGCGAACACCACGACCGGCGAATGGCCGCCGAGCTCCATGGTGGTGCGCTTCATGCCTTTGGCGGCAAGCGCAGCGAGGTGCTTGCCGACCGGGATCGAGCCGGTAAACGAAATTTTTCGGATGGCGTCCTTGGCAAGCAAATACTCCGACACTTCCGCCGGCACGCCGAACACCAGATTGAGCACGCCTGCGGGTAGCCCCGCATCGGCAAAGCAGCGCACCAGCTCGACGCACGCGCCCGGCGTTTCTTCGGAAGCTTTGAGAATGAGCGAGCAGCCGGCGGCGAGCGCGCCGCCGACTTTGCGCGCCGGCGTCAGCACTGGGAAATTCCACGGCGTGAACGCAGCGACGACGCCGATCGGCTCCTGCACCACGAGCTGGCGCACCTTGCCGCGACCGGGCACGATGCGGCCATAGGAGCGGCGGCCTTCCTCGGCGTACCAGTCGATGATGTCGGCCGAGGTGATCACTTCGGCGCGGGCTTCCGGGTAGACCTTGCCCTGCTCCAGCACCATGATTTTCGAAATCGCGTCGTAGCGCTCGCGCATAAGATCGGCGGCCTTGCGCATGATCTTGGCACGGTCGTACGCCGAGGTGGCGCGCCACACCGCAAAACCCTTTTGAGCCGCGGCCAAAGCCTCGTCGAGATCGGCCTTGCTGGCGTGCGGCAGCCGCGCCAGCGGCTTTTCGGTCGCCGGGTTGAGCACCTCTTCGCCCTTGCGGCCGTCGCCGCCGAGCCATTTGCCGCCGATGAACAGTTCGAGATTGCCGTACATGACGTCCTCGCTTGATTTCCTGCCTGGGCTTTGCGCTGGCCGAAGGATTAGCAGGTTTCAACAACCGCGTCATGGGCGAGATTTTGAGCCGCCGAGGCCGATGACGATTAGGTGACTTCGCTTCAATCGACGCGCGTCGGATCGATCACGAAGTTGGCGAAGCCGCCGTTGCGATCGTCCATGCCGGCGAGGACCTCGTTGACCTTGGATAACGGCGAAATGCGGTGTTCGAGTACCGACAAATCCAAGGTGCCCGCGCCCGCCATGGCGGCCATGTCCTCGCCTTCCGCCGTCGTGAACCACACCGAGCCGCCGATACCGATGCGGTTGGTCATCATCCAGAACGCGTTGATCGGCAGCGTTTCCAGAACCGCGCCGACGTTGAGTGCGTGACCGCCACGGCGCAGGCAGAACAGCGCGCGCAATATCGCG
>JASHXZ010000511.1 GCA_030043285.1 Xanthobacteraceae bacterium
ATGCCGCATGTCATCGTCAAGATGTATCCGGGTCGGTCGCAGGAGCAAAAAGCGCAGCTTGCGCAGCAAATAACCAAAGCCGTGATGACGACGCTCAACTCCAGCGAAGAGGCGGTTTCAGTCGCCATCGAAGACATCGAACCAAAGGATTGGCTGGAGAAAGTCTATAAGCCTGACATTCTCGGCAAGCCTGACAAGATATACAAAAAGCCGGGATACAGTCCCGAATCGATCTGACCGGTTCGGTCTTCGTTATCCGCGATACCGCAGCGCCTCGACCAGCAGCGAAAACGCCGCCGAAGACTGGCGCCGGCTCGGATAAAACAAGTGGTAGCCGGAGTAGGGCAGGCACCAGTCGTCGAGCACCCGTTTAAGCCGGCCCTTGGCGAGGTGCGGCTGCGCCAAGCCTTGCGGCACGTAGGCCAAACCCAATCCAGCGAGCGCGGCGTTGAGCATTTGCGCGGTGGTGTTGCAGGTGAACTGGCCTTCGACGCGGACTTTCAGTTCGCGGCCGCCTTTTTCGAACTCCCACGCATACAACGCGCCGTGGGTGGGCAGACGCAACGCGATGCAATTGTGTGCGAGCAGGTCCTGCGGCTTTTTGGGTTGCGGCCGGCCCTTGAAGTACGCCGGCGCGCCGACCACCGCCATGCGCATGTCCGGGCCGATGCGCACCGCGATCATGTCCTTGGCCACTTGCTCGCCGCTGCGCACGCCGGCGTCATAGCGTTGCGCCACGATGTCGGTAAGCCCGTAATCGATGGCGATTTCGACCTTGATGTCGGGATAATCGCGCAACAGCTTGGCGAGCTTCGGCAGCAAGATGGCGTCGGCGGCGTATTCGGTCGCCGTGATTCGGATCGTGCCGGCCGGCTTGTCGCGCAGCTCCCGCACGGCGGCTAACTCGGCTTCGATCTCCTCGAAGCGCGGCCCCACGGTCTGCAGCAGGCGTTCGCCCGCTGCGGTCGGCGAGACACTGCGGGTGGTGCGGGTCAGGAGCCGGACGCCGAGCCGCGCTTCGAGCTCGCGCATGGTGTGGCTCAGCGCCGATTGCGACACGCCGAGCTTCGCCGCCGCTTTGGTGAAGCTGCGCTCGCGCCCGACGGCGATAAAGGCCAGAAGATCGTCGAGATGGCCGCGCTGCATTTATGGCCCCTGCTCATAAGTCCATGCCGATTATAGCGGCTAGCCGCGGCGGCGGCGCGCGCTAAATCAGACGCAGGCGACCGCGCGATATGCGTCGGCCGCCGACAACAGGAGAGCGGCCATGGACATCAAACGCTGCCGCTCACAGCCGTCCGCCAAGGGGCCGGCAGACTATTTCACCGGAACGGTGCGCCTCGATCCATTGTTTATGGCGCCAGCGCCGGCGCGCGTCACCGGCGCCAGCGTTACGTTCGAGCCGGGCGCCCGCACCGCCTGGCACACCCATCCGCTCGGGCAGACGCTGATCGTCACCGCGGGATGCGGCTGGGTGCAGCGCGAGGGCGGGTCGACCGAAGAAATCCGGCCGGGCGACGTGGTCTGGTTTCCGCCCGGCGAAAAGCATTGGCACGGCGCCACGCCGAGTACCGCGATGACCCACATCGCCATTCAGGAGGCGGTGGACGGCAAGGCGGTCGAGTGGCTGGAGAAGGTGAGCGACGCGCAGAACCGAAAGTGAGATCCGGACTATACTCCGTCGCATTACGCCGTCGATCGCAATGGCAGCAAAAAGTTTCGAAAGGATTGTTTTGTCAAGGGCGCGAAGCGCCGCCTTCGGCGGTCAAGGACCCTTGACAAAACAATCCTTTCGAAACACACGCTGGCCATCGCGATCGACGGCTTTCTCTGATCCAGCATATTGTGTAGGATGGGTTGAGCGTCAGCGAAACCCATCGTGCAGCGTCATTTCTCTATGATGGGTTTCGCTTCGCTCTACCCATCCTACAATCAACGCCAAAACCCTCGCGGGCCTCGCGTCGCTCCGCCGTTGCGCAGCGCGCGCGCCAACAGCACGCCGATCGAGAGACCCGTCAGCGCGCCGGCGAGCGTCGGCGCAAGGCGGGCGAGGGGACCCGGCACCGCGAGCGCACGGTTGGCGGCTTCGTTGTCGAAGCTGCCGCGGGTGCGGTGCAGGTCGCCGACCGGCGCCATCAGATTATCGCGCCGCTCGCTGGAGACGTATGCGATCCTCTCTTGCGCCTCGTAGGTGTTGCGCGCCAGATAACGATCCAAAAACTCCGGCAACACCATGTTGCCCAGGATCGCCTTGAGCGTGCTCATGCCGATCCAGACTTCGCGCCGTGGATTGAGCGCGGTGCGGAAGATCACATCGGCGATGACTTCGGGCTGCACCACCGGCGGCACCGGGCGTGGCTGATGCGGCATGTGGGTGCGCGCCCAGTCGAATTGCGGCGTGTTGACCGCCGGCAATTCGACGATGGTGAGCGCGACCGCGCTGCCGGCGTGCAGAAGCTCGGTGCGCAGCGAGTTGGTGAAGCCGCGGATCGCGTGCTTGGCGCCGCAATAGGCGGACTGCAGTGGAATGCCCCGATAGGCGAGTGCCGAGCTGACCTGCAGAATGGTGCCGCGATTGCGCGGCCGCATGTGGCGCAGCGCCGCCATGGTGCCGTGCACGAAGCCGAGATACGTCACCTCGGTGACGCGGCGGAATTCTTCCGGCGAAACGTTCCAGACCGGCGCGAACACCGTCACCATGGCGTCGTTGATCCAAACGTCGATGCCGCCGGTTTCCGCCGCCACCGCGTCGGCGGCGGTGAACACCGCGTCGGCGTCGGCGACGTCGAGCGGCAGCACCAGCGCGCTGCCGCCGCGCTCCTCGACCTCGCGCTTGACCTCGTCGAGCGCTGCGGCGTTGCGGGCGATCAGCGCCACCCGGGAGCCGGCGCGGGCGAAGCGGTGCGCCGTCGCGCGGCCGACGCCGGCAGACGCGCCAGTGATCACAACGGTGAGGTCACGCAAATTAGCGGAACGGCTCATGGTGCTGGGTCAACGGGCCGGCGCGGGTGAGGTTCCCCAGCGGCCGCTTTCATAGCCGCGTTTCCCGGGCGCAGCGCAGCACGAAGTGGTGCGCTGCAGACCCGGGATCGTATCAAACGCGGAGTTTGTAACGATCCCGGA
>JASHXZ010000512.1 GCA_030043285.1 Xanthobacteraceae bacterium
TTCGCTGGTCGAAGTCGTCATCCCCGAAAAAGATCTGCCCGGACAGATGCGGCGCCTTGGAGAGGAATGATCGTCATGGCAAGCAAGACCTATTCGATATTCGGCGCCGGCGCCTCCGGGCTCTACACCGCCTGGCGACTGCTCGACGGCAAAGCCAAGGGCGGCGAATTCAAATCCAAACAGCTCGTCAAGGGCGATACGCTCGAGCTTTACGATTGGGGCAAGTACAACTTCTCCGAAGCGCACCCGGGAACGCGCGCTGCCGGCGCCCGCGTCTGCACCTGGCATTACCAGGATGACAAGACGAAATCCTACGTGGAATTGGGCGGCATGCGCTACATGGACTGGAACGGCGATAACGGCGCCAGCGCCGGCGGGCATCGCGTCGTCACCAAGGTCATCGAGGAGATGGGCCTCGACAAATATTCGGTACCCTTCAACGTATCGACCAATCCATTGTTCTATTTGCGCACCAAAAACATGTATTTGAACGCCATCACGTCCGTTAATCCGGCGCCTTACCATGTCGACCATTACGGCGCGTCCGATTCGCCCGACACCGGTTTTAATCTGGTGGAAAACCTGGCCGGCGGCCAGAACACCCTGCCGCAGACCCGCGCGCAATGGTGCGAGTTCTATCAGAACGGACGCATCGTCATCGACCTGCCCGAGGCGTCCGCGTTTGAGAAGGGTCAGTATTTCAAGGATATCGGCTACTGGAACCTGATGTTCGACCAGCTCGGTTCGGAGGGCTACAGCTATACCTCCGACGGCAACGGCTACACGTCCAACGTCATCAATTGGAATGCCGCGGTCGCGGTGCAATCCAACAACGAATTCTCACCCGGCACCGAATACAAGACGCTGACCACCGGCTATTCCAGCATATTCAATGCCTTGTTCGATGCCATCGTGAAGCTCGCCGATCATAAGGGGGTCCATTTCGAATATCATCCGGACACGAGGCTGCATTCGATCCTGCACATCGACAAGGCGATCCACTACGCGATCGCGACCCGCAACAACCCCACCAAAAAATCGACGACGAAAACAACGGATGCGGCCTGGTTGGCGATGCCGCGCTACGCCATCGACCTGGTGGCGCAAGCCACCCGCTACGAGGACCACAAGGGCCTCGATGTCCTCAATCATCAGAAAGTGCAGCTCTACCTGGAATCGGCCGTGTTGCAGCCGTCCTACAAGGTCGGCATGTTCTTCGAAAATCCGTGGTGGACCGTCACTTCCACTTCCAACCCGCAATATCCCGCACCGATCGAAGCCTACGAAGTTACGCAGGCGGTGCTCGATCAATTGGCTGAATCCGGTTTCCCCGCGAAATATATCGACGCGTTCAAGAACAATTCCAATAATTCCAGCGTCATGGAAACACCGTACGCGTCAAAGGCGAGCTTCGTTCAAGCTCTGGAACAGGCGATCGAGGAGCGGTTGACGATCAAACAGGAAGAACAATTGTTCGTCGCCGCCCTGCGCAACACGATCGGGCCGAGCATCACCGACACGCCGATCCGCCAAGTGGTCTATTTCGGCAACAACGCGCGCGATCAGGAGTCGAAGCCGATCTACGGCATTCTGGCCAGCTACGACGACGAGATGTACGTCGATTTCTGGAAAGAGCTGGAATTGGGACCCGCTACGGAGCGCAAAATCCCAGTGTCGGAGGACACGCAGCCGCTGCAAGGTCCGCGCAAGGCGCCCGACATCATGGTGAAAATGCTGCGCCAGCAGCTTGCGGCGCTGCATTTCGGTCCGCAAGCCGACTACACCTTCGTGCCCGAGCCGCTGGAAACCCGCTACATGGATTGGGGGTTGCCGCCGTTCGGCGCCGGCTATCACGCCTATGCGGCGCACTTCAATATCTGCGACGTGCAGCAGAAGATCCGTAAGCCGTCGCAACTGATCTTCGGCGCGGATGCCGATATTTTCATCGTTGGCGAAACCTACTCCAATGACCAGGCCTGGGTGGAGGGGGCTTTCTGCACGGCCGAGTCCGTGCTGAACGACTTTTTCGGGATCGAGCCGATCATCGACAACAAGAACTACCCGTTCATCTGCTCGGGCTGTTGAGGCCGCGTCGGTGCGGTTGTTGCCAGCAATCGCGCCGGTGGTTTTTTTACGCCGAGATCGGATAAACCGCCTTCTCGCCGGAGAGCACGCGGGCCACGTCGCTGGCGCACTTGGTCTGCAGCTCCTCAAGCGCTTCGACCGAATAGAACGCGGTGTGCGGCGTGAGGATCACGTTGTCGCGGCCGATCAGCGGCGAATCTTTGGCCAACGGCTCGGTCGTCACCACATCGAGCGCGGCGCCGCCGAGCTGGCCGGAATCGAGCGCTGCGATCAGCGCCGGCTCGTCGATCAGCGGACCGCGCGCGGTGTTGATCAAATAAGCGCCCTTTTTCATCTTGGCGAACGCGGCGACGTTCATCAGGCCCCGTGTCGTCGGCAACAGCGGTGCGTGCACCGAGACGAAGTCTGAGCGCGCCAGCAGGTCGTCGAAGCTCACGCCCTCGACGCCCGCGGCATCGAGCACGTCGCTGGTGACGTACGGGTCATGTGTCAAAATTTTGAGCCCGAACGCTTTGGCTTTGGGTGCGAGCGCGCGCGGGATGTTGCCGAAGCCGACGAGGCCGAGCACTTGGCCCTCGAGCCGCCGCAGCGGCACCAGCGGCGGCATTTCCCAGCGGCCGGATTGCACGAGCTTGTTGGCGAGCGTCACCTTGCGGGCGAGCGCGAGCAGCAGCGCCATGGCCTGGTCCGACACTTCGCGCAGGCAATAATCCGGGACGTAGTTCACCGCGATGCCGCAGGCCTTGGCGGCCGGCAGGTCGATGTTGTCGACGCCGAGCCCGAAGCGCCCGATCGCCCTGCATTTTGTTAGCTGGCGCAACAGATCGCCGGAGAGCTTCGCGTAGGTCACCAGGATGGCGTCGGCATTGCGCGCCACCGCCAAGATGTCGTCAGCGGACGGGCTGTTGGCCATGCGGTATTCCGGGTCGAGCCGCGCCAGCGCTTTTTTGGCCGGATCGAGCGAAGGGAAGGGGCTGTCGGTGATGGCGATGAGCGTTTGGGACATTGCTGTAAAACTCCGACTATCAGTTCGTCATGCCCGGGGCTTGACCCGGGCATCCATGGGGCGTTTCCGCCACATGGATTGCCGGGTCGAGCCAGGTCGAGCCCGGCAATGACAACTCACAAAGCAAACACCTGCGGATTGACGCAGTTCGGCAGCTTATGGCCGCCGAGAAAAGCCAGGATGTTGTCGACCACGATCGCCGCCATGGCCTCGCGCACCTCCGGCGTGGCGCTGCCGAGATGCGGCGTAAGCACGACGTTCGGCATTTTGCGCAGCGCCTTGTCGACCTTCGGCTCGTATTCGAATACGTCGAGCCCGGCGCCGGCGATCTGCTTGTTCTGCAACGCACGCAACAAAGCCGCTTCGTCGACAACCGCGCCGCGCGCGGTGTTGATGAGAAACGCGGTCTTCTTCATCAGCCGCAGCTCGCGGGCGCCGATCTGGTGCCGGGTCTCGGCGTTGAGCGGCGAATGGAGCGAGACGAAATCGGATTCGCGCAGCAATTCGTCAAGCGGCACAAAGGTGAGGCCGGCTTCGCGCTCCTCGTGCTCGGGCTTGCGCCGCGGCGTCCAGTACAGAACGCGCATGGAGAAACCGTGAGCGCGGCGCGCCACCGCCTTGCCGATCAGGCCGCCGCCGCCGATCAGCCCGAGCGTCTTGCCCCAGACGTAGCTGCCCATCAGGTGCGCCGACTGGCTTCCCGGAAATTTGCCGGCGCGCGCCAAGCGGTCGCCTTCGAGCATGCGCCGCGCCACCGCGATCATCAGGCCGAAGGTCAAGTCCGCTGTCGCTTCGGTGGTGAGCGGCGCCGTCACGGTCACCGGAATGCGCCGCTCCGTCGCTGCCGCAACGTCGATGTTGGATGGCGTGATCGATTGGGCGGCGATCAGGCGCAGCTTCGGGTTGGCGGTGACCACGTCGCGATCGATCTTGTCGTGCAGCAAACAAAACAGAATATCGGCCTTGCGTACCTGTGTGATCAGCGTGCGCTTGGGGATGATGCGGCTCGCATCGGCGAACAGCGTCACCCGCGCTGCCGCGCGCAGACGCTTAAGCGCTTGCTCCGACACCGGCTGCGTCACGAAGATGCGCGGGTGAGGTGATTTTTTCGTTTGGTTTTCTTTTGCCATCAGGTGCGCCACCGCACGATGCCGGCAACGCCGTCGACCGCGACCTGGGCGCCGTCGGGAATGTGCTGCGTTGCATCGAGCACGCCGAGCACCGCCGGAATGCCGCGCTCGCGGGCGAGCGAGGCGAGATGCGAGGTCGAGCCGCCGAGTTCGGCGACGACGCCGCCGACCCGCGGCAGGATATGCGACAGCGCCGGCCCCGCCACGCGGGTGACCAAAATGTCGCCGGGCGCGACGCGCGACAGTTCGCATTCGCAGTTCACCACCACGGCGCGGCCCGAGCCCCAGCCGATGCCGGCCGGATGGCCGTTGAGTCCGGGATGGTTGAGCCAGATTTCGTCCGGCACTTCGGCGGCCCGCACGCGCAACGGCCGTGCCTGTAACAACTTGAAGCCGCCATCGTCGAGCGCCCATTCGATCTCGACCGGCATGCCGAGCACGGTTTCGGCCTTACGCATCAGCCGGCCGAGCGCCGTCGCCTGGCCGCCCGTGAGGCATGGCGCGCGCGCCAGGTTCTCCGGCACAGCCTGTGCTGCGGTGCCGCCCGCGGCGCCATGCACGCAGCTTTCGCGATGATTTTTGCGGCCGGCGTCGTTGCTGCGGACAAAACCTTGCCGCGACAGCACGATGCGGTCGGGCACGACTTCGCCTTGGGCGATGGTCGAGCCAAGGCCCCAGGTGGCGGAGATGAGCATGTGGCCTTCGGCGGTCTCGCTCAAGCCGCCGCCGGAGGCGTGCGCGGCGATGAGCGGCTGCACCAGCACCGCCATCGCGGTTGCGGAGGGATCAAGGTCGTGCTCAGCCATCTGGCGCCGCGCGTTCGTCGTCCACAACGCCGCCCAGCAGGCGCGCAGCGCGGTGAAAAACTCGTTCTCCTCGGCGAGCCCCAAAAAGCTTTCGAACTGTCCGGCGAAGCTCGAGTCGGCGCGGTCTTCGACCAACGCGGAGGAGCGCACTGCCGCGGGCTTTTGCTGTTGCGACCACGCCGCAAGAATGTCGGCGCGCAGGTCGGGTGCAAGCTCGCCCTGATAAAGCGCAAGCCTGATCTCGACCGAAAGCCGCCGCTGCGTTGTTTGATCGGCATCCGCATAGGCGCGTACCGCATCGGCGATGCCGAGATGTCCGATTTGCCGATGATAAGCATCAGCGGCGATGCAAAAGCCGCCCGGTGTCGGCAAGCCGGCATGCCCGAGCCGCGCCAGATTCGCCGCCTTCGGCCCGACGCGCTCTGCATCGCAAGCGGCCGGATCAGGCAAAGGTACAATGAAGTGACTCATGCGACGACCATTTCGATCGTCATGCCCGGGCTTGACCCGGGCATCCATGCAGCATCCCCGCTTGTTGAGGCGCCGCATGGATTGCCGGGTCAAGCCCGGCAATGACGATGATGGAGTGGCTTGTGCTGGTCATTCACCTCACATGATCGCCGTAGCCGGGCAGCGGATCGACCACGGTGATCTGCTTGACCGGGAAGTTCGAGACGATCTCGATGTCCTTCTTGTGCACGATCAGCATTTCCTCGATGCGCACGCCGTAGCGAAACTTTTTGCCGTGCTGCGTCTCGAGCGCGAACGTCATGCCTTCCTGGATCTCGATCGGATGATCGAGCGACCAGATACGCGAAATCACCGGCGGATCGTATTGCGCGAGGCCGAGTCCGTGGCCCCACAGATTGGCGGCGGCCTGATCTTCGTCTTCGTAGCCCCAGGTCTTCATCGCCGACGGCCATTTCTGCGCAATGTCGCGCGTGGTGGCGCCGACCTTCACCGCGCCGATCGAGTCGTAGAGCCATTTGAGCGCAGTGTCGTAGGTCTCTTTTTGCTCCTTGGTCGGCTCCTTGCCGACGCAATAGGTGCGGTAATAGCAGGACTTGTAGCCGTTCCAGGTCAGCGCCGCCAAATCCATGAACACGATGTCGCCGGGTTGGATGATGCGGTCGGAAAAATTGCGCCAGTTCGGCCAGGTGTTCGGTCCCGACGACACGATGACGTCCTCAACGTCCTCCATGCCCGGGATGGCGTAGAGATACTGCATCAGATGTGCGGTGACCTGGTTCTCGGTGATCCCGGGGCGCAGGAACTTCATGCATTCCCAATGCGTGGCGTCGCCGATGGCGCCGACGATGCGGAAGCATTCCTGCTCGTCCGGACTTTTCACGGCGCGCGCCTCCATCATCGGCGTCATGCCGTCGGTCCAGTCGATTTTTTCTTCCTTGAAAATGTTGAGCATGTTGATGTCGATGAAGTCGCAGCCGAGTCTTTGCCCGGCGACGCCATTGTCCTTCATCGCCTGCTTCACCGCCTTGGTGAATTTTTTCACCTGCTGGGTGGCGGCGGGGCCGGCAGCGCCCTTGATCCAGGCAAACGAGTGACGGACGTTCTCTTTCGGAATCCACGGCGAATGCCGCTCGATCTGAAAGCCAATGTCGCCTTGCTCGAACAGCACCGGGCGGCCGTCGCCGCACAGCATGGCGTAGCGCAGCCCGGGCTTGAGCCGGTTCCAGCCGGGCGTCAGCGTGCCGGTGATGTAGCGGACGTTCTCGTCGTACATGCACAACAGCGCGCCGAGCTTGTGTTTCTTCATCATCGCCCGCGCCCGCTCGATGCGGTATTCGCGCAGGCGTTCCCAATTGACGC
>JASHXZ010000513.1 GCA_030043285.1 Xanthobacteraceae bacterium
CCGCGCTCGACTGGCTGCCGACTTTGGTCGACATAGCAGGCGGTCCCAAGGGCGACGGGCTGAAGCAGCAGCTCGAGGCTGGACAGTATCCCGGCATCGTCAAAACCACGCTCGACGGCTTCGATCAGCGCGACTATCTGGAGGGCGCCTCCGACAAGTCCGCGCGCGATCACTTCTTCTACTACTCGGGTGCGACGCCGTCGGCGGTGCGCTACAAGAACTGGAAGATGTACTACACCATGTCGGAGCCTGGGCCGGCCGGCTGGATCATGCCGCTCACGCCGTACCACTTCACCTTGGTGCAGAACATCAAGCGCGATCCGTTCGAGCAGAACGTCGGCGTCCAGCAGAAGTCGGCGATGAGCCTCGGCGGTGCGCTCGGCGGCCCAGTGACCGCCTTCCAGTACGATTGGAATATGCTGCCGATCGGTCAACAACTGTGGCTCAAGCACCTGGAGACCTTTGAGAAGTTCCCGCCGCTCCAGGCGCCTGAGAGCTACAACCTCAGCAGCATCATGGAAGAGGTCAAAAAAGCGGGCGCTGCGCACCCGAGCGATTAAGACAGTCTGCGCTTTCGAGGACGCGCTGCTCGTGCCTTGACGCTATGAGCAGCGCGTCCTCTCTATTTTGATTTGGAAATTTCTCCGCCATCGAGGCGCGAACAAGCTAAGCGCTTGAACGCCTAATCCAAAATCGATTGTCAAGATTTGCCGCACGAAATTGTGGCGAAGTCGCTTCCCCTGTGCACGCAATTACTTCGCGGTGGACTCGGTCTGCCGCTTCGGCAACAATTCCCCCGGGATGTGGCTGCCGTTCGTTCTCGGCGAGCGGTCTGGCATGGGGGTGTCACAATGCAGCCTGCTGCAATCTGGATCGTTTATACGTTAATGTTCGGCTACCCGGTCCCAACATATGATGAGCGCGAGTTCACTAACCGCACCGCTTGCGAGATTCACATGCACTCGTACAGCGAACAGATTGTCAGCGCCTTCAGGCTTGTGTGTTCGAGAAAATAAATATCCGAGAAGAAAGACCTGAGATCGCGTGTATAGGCCTCGTAGATTGCGACGAGACAGTTACGGATTAGTTGAGTCGTCCACCTCGGGCGGTCGCCGACCAAGCCGGCGCAATACTTTTGTATACGGAAATATTCTTGATACGCCTCGCAAGCGACGGCCTTTTCGTGTCATTTGCAGCCGTCGAGGTTCTTGTCAGAGGCGGCTGTGGACGACGTTACGCGGGACATTTCCGTTCAACGCTCGGGGCAATCGTCGCCACCGAACATGGTCTGGATTCCCGGCGGCAGCTTTCGCATGGGATCGGACAAACATTACGCCGAAGAGGCGCCGGCGCACCGCGTTCGCGTAAGCGGCTTCTGGATCGATCGCACGCCGGTGACCAATCGTCTGTTCAATATCTTCGTGAACGCCACCGGGTACGTGACCTTTGCCGAAACCGTCCCCGATGCCAAGAACTACCCCGGCGCGCTGCCGCACATGCTCTACGCCGGCTCGCTGGTTTTTAAGCCGCCGAGCCATCCGGTGGATTTGAGAAATTGGGGCCAGTGGTGGACGCTGCAAAAGGGGGCGAACTGGCGGCACCCTTACGGGCCGAACAGCAACATCAATGGGCTCGACAATCATCCCGTCGTCCACGTGACGTATGGCGATGCGCTCGCCTTCGCCAAATGGGCGGGTAAGGCTTTACCGACCGAGGCCGAGTGGGAGTTCGGCGCGCGCGGCGGGCTCGACGGCGCTGAATTCGCCTGGGGCAACGAGTTCACGCCGGGCGGCAGGCATTTGGCGAACACCTGGCAGGGCAATTTTCCGCACGAGAACCGCTGCGAGGATGGTTTCGAGCGTACATCGCCCGTGACGGCGTTCCCGCCAAATGGCTACGGCGTCTACGACATGATCGGCAACGTGTGGGAATGGACGGCCGACTGGTGGTCGGCCAAGCACGAAGCCGATGTCGCCAAGGCGTGCTGCGTTCCACAAAATCCGCACGGCGGTCGTGAGACCGCAAGCTACGATCCGTGCCAGCCGAAAATCAAAATTCCGCGCAAAGTCATCAAAGGCGGTTCGCATTTGTGCGCGCCGAACTACTGCCGCCGCTATCGTCCGGCTGCGCGCCATGCGGAAGCGATCGATACGTCCGCAAGCCACGTTGGATTCCGCTGCGTCATTCGGGACCATAGCGGATCATAGCGATCGAGCGGATCGCAGACAGACCAGCAGGGTCGGCGTGATTGCGCTGAGAACAATGAGCGTGCGCCGAATGACGTGAGCGCGCCAGGACGCAGCGGCTTCGCAAATTGAGGGTGAGGATAACTAAAAAGCGATCCTCTAGTCGAAAGGAAGACCAACAATGAAGTCCAAGCCCTTGATCTGCCTCAGCGCTGCTGCGACTGCGTTGGCGCTGGGCTCGTTCGCTGCCCCGTCCGCCGTGGTGGCGGCGCCGGCAACGGCCATTGAACACGCCGCGGGTGCCTTAGCGCCCGATCTGCAACAGGTACGGTATGCAGGAGGACGCGGCGGTGTTGCGCGCGGCGGCATGGCGCGCGGCGGCGCAGTGTATCGGGGCGGCGCTGTCGGGATGCGGGGCGGCGTCGCGTATCGAGGTGGAGCCGTTTATCGAGGTGGTGCGGTCGTCCGCCGCGGAGCAGTTGCGGGCGCCGGTTACTATGGCGGCAGTGGTTACTACGCCACCACCTGCGATCCTAACTACCAGAATTGCGGCGGCGGCTATTACGGCGGCGTCTATCGCGGTGGCGCCGTCTATCGCGGAGGAGCCGTATATCGCGGTGGCGCGGTATACCGAGGCGGCGTTGCGCGAGGCGGAGCAGTGCGAGGCGGTGGCGTTCGCGTTGCTCACTACGGCGGCGGACGGCGTCGCTGATCCCAAATCTCTCGGCCGCTGCGCGTCTTTCCTGTGTTGGCAGTCAAGTGCGCTGCCTTCCAGAGAATCCGCGCGGCGGCCGCGGTGAATTACGATTCTCTCCTGCGGTGAATCAAATCCCATGGAGGTTGAGCGAAGACTATGGCTTGGCTTGATGGCCGCCGCCGCAGCGATGATGGTGGCAAGCGCGCCCGCATCTGCGGGGAGCTTGACCAGAAGCCCAAGCGTACTGCCGGTGCAATACATAAAGGCGTGTCACTTCACTCAATCGAGCACTGGCGGATTCACGATTGAACAATGCCGCCGCTTCATAGCATGGCAGTTTTATAACGTACCGCCGCGTCGCAGATTGTGGGAATACGGTCGCCGATGAGTGAGCCGTCCACTAAAGGCAGCCGGGAAGTCGACGCCGACTGTTCTCTGAAAGCAGGCTTGCGGCTGCGGCGCTGCATCATTCGTGTACCAAAAGACATTGCCGGTGCACCTAAGAACAATTTCAGCTGGCCCAGAGAGTAAGCCACACTGCCGTTGGGCAGAAATCGGTTAACGCAATTAGCCCTCTGTAGCTCCTCTGTGTCGCGTCATTTGCGAAAGGAAACAGCCGTGCGTACCAAAGACCAAGGCGATCAAAGCGATTCACTCAGCCGCCGTAACATCCTGCTCGGCAGCACGACGCTCGCCGCCGCATCCGCCCTGGGGACAGCCGTGGGCGTGCAAAAGGCCGTCGCGCAGGCGCAGCAATCCTTGCCGTCGGGCAGGCCGAACATCCTCGTCATCATGGGCGACGACGTCGGCTGGTTCAACATTGGCGCCTATCATCGCGGCATCATGTCGGGCAAGACGCCGAACCTCGACAAGCTAGCCGGCGGCGGCATGATCTTCACCGACTACTACGCCGAGGCGAGCTGCACCGCCGGCCGCGCCAATTTCATCACCGGTGAACTCCCGCTGCGCACCGGGTTGACCACGGTGGGGCAAGCCGGCGCCGACATCGGCATGCCGGAACAGGCCTGCACCATCGCTACGGCGCTCAAATCGCTCGGCTACGCCACCGGGCAGTTCGGCAAGAATCATCTCGGCGACAAGAACAAATATCTGCCAACGCTGCACGGCTTCGATGAATTCTTCGGCTACCTTTATCACCTCGACGCGATGTCCGATCCGTATTGGTTCGACTACCCGCAGGACTGGATCGACAAATACGGCCCGCGCAATCTGGTGCATTCCTTCGCGACCGATGCGGACGACCCGACCGAGATGCCGCGCTGGGGCAGGGTCGGCAAGCAGCGCATCGTCGACGAAGGCCCACTCAAGCCGTTCAAGGATATGACCGAAGATCACCAGATGTGGCAGAAGGGTCGCGACGCCAAATACGACATGGAGACCTTCGACGAGGTGCTGGTCGATAACTCCAAGCGTTTCATGGATCAGGCCAAGCAGGCCGGGAAGCCGTTCTTCATCTGGCACAACACCACGCGCATGCACGTCTTCACGTACCTCGCGGCCAAATACCAAAGAAAGATGAATTACGACAGCAATTACGGCCTCGAAGAGGCCGGCATGGCGCAGATGGACGACGACATTGGCGACTTGCTGAATCACCTCGACGACATGGGCGTCGCCGACAACACCATCGTCATCTTCACCACCGACAACGGCGCCGAGGTCTTCACCTGGCCGGATGGCGGCATGACGCCGTTCCGCGCCACCAAGGGAACGTCGTTCGAAGGCGGTTTCCGCGTGCCGGCGATCATCCGTTGGCCCGGCAAGATCAAGCCGGGCAGGGTCGAAAACGGCATCTTCTCCGGCCTCGACTGGTTCCCGACGCTGGTCGCGGCAGCCGGCAATCCGAACATCACCGAGCAGCTGCTGCAAGGCGTCACGCTCAATGGGCGCAGCTACAAGAACCATCTGGACGGCTACAACCAGATGGATCTGTTGACCGGGAACGGCCCATCTGTGCGGCACGAGATCTTCTATTTCGCCGAAGCCAATCTCGGCGCCATCCGCATCGACGACTTCAAGTTCCAGTTCCTGCAGCAGCCGTACGGTTGGCCGGGTGAAAAGGTGTCGACCGACATGCCGAGCGTCGTCAACCTGCGGCAGGATCCATTCGAGCGGACGCCCATGATCCGAGGCGAGACTTGGAATAACGGTGCAGCCGGGTACGGAAACGACTTTCTCGCGCGCGAGTTCTGGCGCTTTGTCCTGGTGCAGCAAAAAGTCGCCGACCTCGCGCAGACGGCGATCAACTATCCCCCGATGCAGTCGCCCGCTTCGTTCAATCTTGCCGCCGTGAAAGCCAAGATCGATGCGGCCATGAAGAGCCACGAAGGGCAATAGTCTCGACCGACG
>JASHXZ010000514.1 GCA_030043285.1 Xanthobacteraceae bacterium
GATCGGATCGACCGCCATCAGCCGCAGCGCCAGCTGATCCTGCGCCACCGCCATGATGGCGCGGCCGACGAAGCTGCGGGTGAGCCCGAGCTGCAGCAGCGCGATCAGCAACAGCGAGACCACGCAGGGCACGAAAATGCGCAGCGGCACGTCGAGATCGCCGAAATGCCAGGTCGGACCGATATAGGGCGCCTCGACGTAGCGGTAGTCGACGCCGAAATAGAGCACCAGCGACACTTCGGTGATGAACAGCAGCCCAAAGAAGAAGGCGAGCCCGCGCAGCGATTCCTGGCCGCGCCGTTCGAACGCCAGGTAATAGACCTGATAGATGGCGGCGCCGAGCAGGTAGAACGCCGGCAGCACGATGATGCTGACCAGGATCGGATCGAGGCCGAAGTCGGCATTGAGCATGTAGACGATGTAGGAGCCGAGAATGATGAAGGCGGGCTGGGCAATATTGACGATGTCGAGAATGCCGAACGACAGCGACACCCCGCAGGTCACCGCTGCGTAAAAGCCGCCGATCAGGATGCCAGAAACGATGGCATTGATAAGAAGATCGAACGAGAAGATCATTACTCGGAACCCCACCCCGCTTTTGAGTGTGCAGGAAGGCCGCCGCCTTGGCTAGACCAAAATCCCTCTTAGCCCGGGCATCGGCTTGGCTTCGCGCAAGAATCGCCGCCCATCATGGGGCGTGTTGCCGCACCGGTGTCGCCACGACGAGCGAGCCGAACGACGAGGTGCGGGCGACGATCGCGCGGCTGGAGGCGCTGGCCGAGAAGGCGTACGACGAGATGTACGAGACGCGCTCTCCACACGGTTGCTATTCCGACATGAAGGACTGCTTTGCCGACGCCATAGGCGTTGCCAGGCGGGCCGGATTGGAGGCGGAGGTCAAGCGGCTCACGGCGCGGCTCGATCATTGCCGCGCCGTCTATCGCAGCCAGTTTACCTGATCGCGGCTCACGCCGGATCGCGCGCCAACGCCTAGAGTGCCTCGACGAATTGCACCATGCGGCGGCGCTGGTCGGAATCGGGCATGGCGCCGCGCATGGCGCCAAGGTTGTCGACCATATGGGCCGGATCGGCAGTGCCGGGGATGACCGCGGTCACCCGCGGATCGGCGAGCAGGAACTTGAGAAAGAATTGCGCCCAGCTGCCGGCAAAGTTTTGCGCCCAGTCCGGCACCGGCTTGCCGCGCACGGCGCGAAACAGCCGGCCGCGGCCGAATGGCAGCGCGGTCAAGACACCGGCCTTGACCTCGGCAGCGAGCGGCAGGATGCGCTTTTCCGCCTCGCGATTGTCGAGTGAATAGTCGATCTGCACGAAGTCGGGCTTTTCGCGGCCGAGCACGGCTTCGACCGCGCCGAAATCGCGGTGATAGGTCGAGGTGATGCCGACGTAACGGCAAAGCCCTTGCGCCTTCCATTGGTTGAACTGCCGGAGCGATTGCCGCGGATCGCTGACATTGTGGAGCTGCAGTAGATCGACGCTTTGCGTCCGCAAGCGCGCCAGCGATTGCCGGAGCTCCGCCGCGTCGGGCGCTTCGAGCTTGGTGGCGATGAAAAAATTCTGCCGGCCGCCGGCGTCCGCGAGCGTGGCGCCGATGACGCTTTCGGCGTCGCCGTAAGTGGAAGCCGTGTCGATCAGGCGGCCGCCGTTCGCGGCCAACGCCTTGATCACCGCTTCGGCTTTGGCCTGCGTCTGCGCGTCGTCATCATCGAACACTGCCGCGGTGCCGAGGCCGACGGCCGACAGCTGTTCGCCAGTTTTCGGAATCGCGCGCGCGATCAGCGGCGCCGTGGTTTGCGCGATCGCGCGTGGCGCAAGCGCTGCGGCTGCGCCGGTTGCGGACAACAGGGCGAAGTGGCGCCGGGTGAGGCGAGCCATGGCGTCACTCCGCTGCCGCTTGCGCAGCATTTTGCTTGGCGCGTTTTTCCTGCGCTCGCCCGAGCAAGGCCGACACCACGAACCATATTGCTGCAACCGGGCAGGCGACCAGCGCGATGCTACCAAGCTTCAAGCTCAACGCCTGCAGGCTGTCGAACACCCAGCTGTAGAGCGCGTCGGAGCCGCGATAGATGACGACGTCGATCAGGTTCTTGGCTTTGTACTTTTCGGCACGACCGAGCACGGTGTAAAACACTTGGCGAGCCGGCGCAGCGAGCGCGAAATGCAGCCAGCGCTGAAGCACCTGCAAGATTATCACCACGGCAAGCGTGGGTACGAAAAAAATCACCAAAAATCCGACCAGGTAGATCGCCGGCAGCGCCGCGGCCGTTGCGCCGGTGCCGAAGCGCTTGAGCACCTGACCGGTCGCGACCAACTGCGTCGCCAAGGTGAGCGAGTTCACCACGAAATCTTGGCTAGCAAACAGGACGGTCTGCGCACCGGCGCCGTGCACTCCGGAGGCGACCAGGTGAGCCTGCAAGAGATAAAGAATGGTGGCGCAAAACGACTGCAGGGTGATCCAGGCGGCGATGCCGAGCAGATAAGGCGAGCGGACCAGATCGGTCAGTGCCTCGAAGGCGCCGCCGCCGATGCGCGCTTGCGGCTCGGCATGCTGGGCCTGGTGCGGGATTGCCGCGCGCTCGAGGCGGTAGACGCAGAACACGGCTGCTTCCAACAACACGATCGCCGCGAGCAACAGGTTGACGGGACCGACGGGCACCGAGAGCCCGATCGTGATCACGGGTCCGAGCAGCGCGCCTGCCGTGCCGCCGGCGCCAATGAAGCCGAACAGCCGCTTGCCCTGGTCGGCGGTGAACAGGTCGGCCATGAACGACCAGAACACCGCGACGGCGAACAGGCTGAACACGCTGACCCAGACGTAGAACACCTGCGCGACCAGCTTGGGAGCGATGCCGAGCGTCAGCAGGATCCAGAACAGCAACAGATTGACGACGAAGAAGTGATAGACGATCGGGATGAAGCGGGAGCGCGGCAGCTTCGCGACCAGCGCGCCGTAGAGCGGTTGCGCGACGAGCAGCGTCAGAAACGTCGCCGTGAACAGCCACGGCAGGTTACGCACGCCGCCGGCGATGCCCATCTGATCGCGCAGTGGGCGCAGCACGTAATAGCCGGCCAGCAGCATGAAGAAATAGGCGAACGACCACAGCGCCGCGGCGCGCTCCTGCGGCGTCGCCGGCACAGCGCGCGCCGTCCAGCGCGCGATGACGCCGGCGCTGTGGTCGCCGGCTGCATCCGTCATGGCTTGAGCGAGAGCTTCTGGCGCAGTTCAGCGGCGCTCACGCGTTGGCCGTAGCCCGGCCCGCCGCGCTGGAACACCCGCGCGTCGGTGAGCTTGCCGACCACGACCGGTTCGAAGCCGGCGTCGCGGACGAGGCCGGCCGCGACCTGCACCGCCTCCTGATCGTCGCCGGCAATCGGCACCGCGAGCTTCGGATCGGGACGGTTGGCCTGCTCGGCGAAATACATGTAGCTCATGGTGTTGAAAGCGCGGACAAGCCGCGTCCCTGGCAGATATTTCTGCGAGGTGACGCCGATGCCGTTCTGCTCGACCTCCTGAACGAGGTCGCTGCCGCTCGCCGGCCCTGCGTTGCAGGTGTCGAGCACGATCTTGCCTTTGAGCGCCGCGCCGTAGTCGCGGCCGATCTGCGGGATAGCGCCGTACGGCACGGTGAGCAGGATAGCGTCGCCGAACGCGATCGCCTGGGCGACCGGGCCGGCCTGCGCCAGCGGTCCCAGACTAGCCACCAGGCCTTTGAGGTCGTCAGGATGGCGGTCGGAGAAAAACACCTTGTGGCCGTTCTTGACCCACAGCCCGCCGATGGTGCTGCCGATATGGCCGGCGCCGATGGTGCCGATGGGCATTTTGGCACCGCTTGCGCCCTGCGCGGCGGCACCGGTGGGCGACAACGCCGCACCCACAAGCAAGGCGCCGGCCGCCTTGAGTACGGCGCGTCGGTCGCGGTCGGTATGATCGGGCATGGCCATCTCCTTGCGTCGGGTTGCGCACCATC
This sequence comes from Xanthobacteraceae bacterium, assembly GCA_030043285.1. GTDB lineage: Bacteria > Pseudomonadota > Alphaproteobacteria > Rhizobiales > Xanthobacteraceae > BOG-931. Next base: position 3,987 of record JASHXZ010000514.1, read on the forward strand.
GCGCGATTTTGCTCGACATGGGCAAAGCGCTATCGGTCATCAACACCGCCGGCGGCCGCGCTATTCAAATCCCAGCGCATGCTCGGCATGCATATAGGGCAGCTTCAGCGCATCGGCCACGGTCGCGAGTGCAACGGCACCAATCACTGCAGCGTCAGCCTCGCCGTTCCGCCCTAGCT
>JASHXZ010000515.1 GCA_030043285.1 Xanthobacteraceae bacterium
TCATGTTGTCGGCGTTGCAGTATTGCGCGAACGCCCGCGCGATGGCCTCGTCACGCCCGGTCATCGCCAGAAAGTCGAGGCTCGCATTTTTCAGCGCGCGCCGGCCGGTGCTCTGTGCATCGGGTCGGTACGGGCCGGACGCGGTCATGCGCCAATAGGTATCGGTCAGCGCCGCATCGTGCCGCGCGCCGATCGCGGCGCGCCAATGGCGCCGCGCTGCAAAGACGGCGTCCGGATCGACGTCGCGGCCGATTTCGCGCGCAATGTCGGCCTCGCTCGGCGGCATCAGCATCAGCGCGATGAACGCCGGCTCGAGCTTTTGCTCGGCCAAAATCGCGCCCAGCGCATCCACCAAACCCTGGTCCAGCCGTAGCGGCGCGCCGGCCCGGATCGCGGCAACGTTGCCGGTCAACAGCGCCATCGCCAAGGTCTGCACCGCCTGCCAGCGGTTGAACGGGTCGGAATCGCGCGCCGCGAGGAAACGCAGTTCGTTCGCCTCGAGCGGCAGCGATAGCTTGATCGGCGCCGAGAAGCCGCGATTGAGCGAAGGAATCGGCCGTTCGGCGACCCCTGTGAAGACGAACGATTGGCTCGGCTGCGTCAGTTCGAGCACGCCGCGTGCAAGCGGCTGACCGTCGAGCAGGATCGGCAGATCGGCGCCATCCTTGCCGACCAGTCCGAGCGCGAGCGGTATTGTCATCGGCTCCTTGCGCGGTTGGCCGGGCGTCGGCGGAGTTTTTTGCACCATGTCGAGCCGATAGGTCTTGGCGCGCGCGTCGTAATGCGGCGTGACGAAAACCTCAGGCGTGCCGGCCTGCGAATACCAGCGCATGAATTGCGAGAGGTCGCGGCTGCTGACGTCGGCGAAGCACTGCACGAACTGCTCGACGGTCGCGGCCTCGCCGTCATGGCGCTCGAAGTAGAGGTCCATGCCTTTGCGGAACAGCTCGGCGCCGAGCAGCGTCTTGATCATGCGCACCACCTCGGCGCCCTTTTCGTAGACCGTCGAGGTGTAGAAGTTGTTGATCTCGTGATAAAGCGTGGGCCGCACCGGATGCGCCAGCGGCCCGGCGTCCTCCACGAACTGATGCGAGCGCAGGCCGCGAACGTCGCTGATGCGCTCGACCGCGCGCGAGCGCTGGTCGGCGGTGAATTCCTGATCGCGGAAAACCGTCAGGCCTTCCTTGAGGCAGAGCTGAAACCAGTCGCGACAGGTGATGCGGTCGCCGGTCCAGTTGTGGAAATATTCGTGCGCGATCACGGCTTCGATGCTGACGAAATCGCCATCCGTCGCTGTCTGTGGCGAGGCCAGCACGCATTTGTCATTGAAGATGTTGAGGCCCTTGTTCTCCATGGCGCCCATGTTGAACGCCGAGACCGCGACGATCATGAAAATATCGAGATCGTATTCGCGGCCGAAAGCCTCCTCGTCCCAGCGCATGGCGCGCTTGAGGCTGTCCATGGCGTGGGCGCAGCGGTTCTCCTTGCCGGGTTCGACATAGATCTGCAGCGTCACCTTGCGGCCGGACCCGGTGGTGAAGCTGTCGCCGATGCGGGCGAGCTTGCCGCCGACCATCGCGAACAGATAGCTCGGTTTCTTGAATGGATCGTGCCACACCGCAAAATGCCGCGACGTGCCCGGCACATCGCCGTGCGCGACCGGATTGCCGTTGGCCAGCAGCACCGGCGCCTCGTTCTTGTCCGCTTCGATGCGCGTGGTATAGACCGCCATCACGTCCGGCCGGTCGAGGAAATAGGTGATGCGGCGGAAGCCTTCCGCCTCGCACTGCGTGCAATAGATCGCGCCGGCGCGGTAAAGCCCGGTCAATTGCGTATTGCCGGTCGGATCGATCACGGTCTCGATCTGCAGCTCGAACGGCCGGTGCGGCGGCTGCGCGATGGTGAGCCGGTCCGGCGTGGCGACGAAGTCCGCGGCCGGCAGCGGCTTGCCGTCGACCAGCAGCGCGGTGAGCTTGAGTTCTTCGCCGTCGAGCACGAGCGGCGCCGGCGCCCCTGCCGCATTGGGCCGCAGCTTCAGCTTGGCCCGCACGCGCGTCGCGTTGGGATCAAGCGAGACGTCGAGATCGACGGTGTCGATCAGCCAATCGGGCGGCCGGTAATCTTCGAGGCGAACGGGGCGGTGCTCTTCGGTGCGCATGATCGGCTTGATGTAGAAGTTTTGGCGGCCAATTGAAAGATGCAGGTCATGCGCTATTCGCCTGCCGCGGCATGCTCAATGATTGGTGCGCCGGCGCCCTTCGAGGGCGCGGCAGTGCTTATTCCCTGCCGCGCCATCTCGTTGCGTAAGATTGTCAGTTACGCATCTGCTGGTCGGAGGTACGCGAGCGGCAAGGCGCCGCTCGCGACGCGATGACGATCATTGATCGGGGCAGGCGTACCAACCCGGGCCGCTATCGCCGTCGTCATACCAGCAAAGATAGACGCCGGCTGCATCCCACCAGTAACTGCCGCCGATGATCCAACCGTTGAAGCCGCTGCCGCCCCAGAAGTGACCATGACCATGATGGAAATGACCATGCCAGTGACCATGAGGGCCATGGTGCCCGCCGTGACCGTGCCCGTGCCCGCCGGGTCCATGGCCGCCGTGAATATGCCCGGCGTGAGCATGCCCGCCGTGACCGCCATGCCCACCATGACCGCCATGACCACCGTGGCCGCCATGACCACCGCCGCCATGACCACCATGCCCGCCTTTCGCATATGCGGCTGTGCTACCCACGCCCATTACCAAGCCTGACACGCCAAGCGCCACAATAGAGCAAGCTCCGAGCATGGCGCCCGCTGCTAGTATCCGCGTCATATATTGACGTGGCTTCCTCGAGTCGTTTCCTGTCATTTGCGCCCTCTTGATGCCGTATGAATTCTCAAGCGTTTAGGTTGGTAATTCTCAACGGTCTCAGCCTAAGGCCCTGCCGACTGTGAGGCAAGCCGGGTTCGCTTTTCTGCTTCCATTCATGCACGGCGGGTGGCGAAAATGAACGGCAGATGAACGCAAGCATATCAAACACGCGATGGCGCAGAGGCTGGAAATGAAAATCTCCACCTGTTTGGCTAGCGCATCGGTTCGGCGTGGCCGATGACCCGCTGGATGGTCGGAAAACGCCGCCGCAAGCCGCGCTCGACTGTGTCGACCAGGTCGTGCACCGCGCGCACCGGCAGCGTCGGCTCAACGCGGCAATGAAAGTTGACGATCTCGCCCTCGGTGGTTTCGCGTACGCGCACGTCGTGGACTTCGCTCAAGCCCGCAATGTCCTTGGCGAGCGCGGCGAGCGCCTCGCTCACTTGCGCGACGCGCGCCGCGGCAGCATCGTGGCCGGCAGTGACGTCGGCAGGTAGCGGCTCGATATGGGTTTCGACTTCGACCTGCGGGCCTAACTCGTCGCGCAAAGCCTCCTCGAGGCGGCTCGCGATGTCGTGGGCGGCGTAAAGCGGCATGACGCCTTCGACTTCGAGGTCCATCGACACGGACAGCCGGCTGGCGATCGCCTGCACCGCGACGTGATGAACGGCGAGGCCGCGATTGCGCGCGATCATCATCACCCGCTCGCGCACGGTTTCATTGTCGAGCGCGCGCGGTTCGGTGGTGATCGTCACCTCGGCTTGCGGCATCTCGGCGCGAATGGCGCGGGTGAGCTGGTCGTTGATCGCGGCGACCCGGTCGAGCGGCAGCGTGCGGCTCACTCCGACGCCGAGATCGACGAACAGCACGGCGCCCGCCGGCCGGGCGCGCACGCGCTCGACGCCGACGATGCCGGGCGTGCGCCGCGCGATCGCCGCGATTTGCTCGCTGACGCCGTGCGGCGCGGTATCGGTCAACGTGTCAATGGTGCGGCGGCCGAGCCGCCAGCCGGCGGTGCAGATGAACACCGCAACGACGAGCGCCGCTGCCGCATCGGCCCAGCCATAGCCGAGCGCGACGCCGCCAAGGCCGGCCAAAACCGCGACCGACGACCACATGTCGGAGGAAAAATGCAGGGCGTCGGCGTGCAGCGCCTCGCTGGACGTTTGCCGGGCGACGCGGCGGAGCACGCGGGCGCGAAAAAAATCGATCACGATCGAGCCGGCGATGACGGCGAAAGCCGGTATCGTAGCGGCAACCGGGTGCGACTGTGCGCCCATCAAACGTTGCAGCGCTTCCCAGATCACCACGCCGGTGAGCAGGAACAGCAAGGCGGTCTCGCCGAGCGCGGTGACGCTCTCCACCTTGCCGTGGCCGTACTGGTGTTCGGCATCGGCCGGTTTGCCGGAAATGCGCACCGCAAAATAGGTGAGCACGGTCGCGGAGAGATCGAGCAGCGAATGGCCGGCTTCCGACAGGATAGCCAGCGAACCGGTCAACAGCCCGATCACCGCCTTGGCGAGCGTCAGCGCCGCCGAAGCGGCGATCGAGCCGAGCGCCACCTTTTCCTTCTCGTTCATCGCAGCTGATCTACCACAATGTCATGCCGCGGGCGCAGTGGCTGGGTTCCACTTTCCACTATCCACCTCGACGATCGCGCGCGTAGCCGCTACTGCTCGGGCGCTGTTTCAATCACCCCAGACCGCAAACGCATGCCGCGCACGTTGGAAGATCTGGCCGTTTTCGCTGCGCCCGGCATTTTCGTGCTGTTGTGGGCATCCGGATTCATCGGTGCCAAGCTCGGCCTGTCGTATGTCGAGCCGCTGACGTTTTTGTCGTTGCGCATGATCATCGTCGTGATCCTGCTCGGCGTCATCATCGCTTTGACGCGGCCGAAATGGCCCGACGGGCGCGGCCTCCTGCACAGCGCCGCGACCGGACTCATGGTGCACGGCCTCTATCTCGGCGGCGTGTTCGTGGCGATCGAGAACGGCATGTCGGCCGGGCTCGTCGCGCTCATCGTCAGCCTGCAGCCGGTCGTGACCTCGACCATAGCCAATCGTTGGCTCGGCGAACGGGTTTTTGCGCGGCAATGGCTCGGGCTCGTGCTCGGCATCGGCGGCGTTTATCTGATCCTCTACGAAAAAACTACGCTCGGCGGGTCAGGGCCGTTCGCTTTCGCTGCGGCAACGACGGCGCTCATCGGCATCACCGCCGGCACGCTCTATCAGAAGCGCTTCGGCGGCGGCATGGATTGGCGGCCCGCACTGTGCGTGCAGTACGCCGCCGCGGGGCTATTGTTCAGCTTCGGCGCCTTCGCGTTCGAGACCCGTATCGTACACTGGACGCCGCAGCTCGTCTTCGCGCTCGGCTGGCTCGTGTTGGTGCTGTCGCTCGGCGCGGTGTGGCTGTTGTATTTTTTGATCCGGCGCGCCGCGGCGACCCGCGTCGTCAGCCTGTTCTACCTGACCCCGCCGGTAACGGCGTTGATGGCCTGGGCGCTGTTCGACGAGACGCTCAAACCGCTGGCGCTCGCCGGCATGGCCATCTGCGTCGCCGGCGTGTTTTTGGTCAATTGGAAGCCGCGCGGAGCGGTGCCAAAATAAATCAGCGCCAGCCACCGCCGCCGTTCACATAGACCGTATCGGCGGTCATGAACGGGCAGGCGTCGGAGCACATGAACAGCACCAGTTCGCCGATTTCCTCCGGTTCGCCGAAGCGGCCCATCGGCACGTCCTCGAGAAAGCGCTTGACCAGTTCGGGCGAGGACTGCGCCGCCGCCTGGAACGGCGTCTGGACCGGGCCGGGCGAGATCGACAGCGCGCGGATGCCGGAATTGGCATATTCGCGCGCCACGCCCATGGTCATCGATACCACTGCGCCCTTGGCGGCGGCGTAATGGATCGAGGAGCCGGGGCCGCCGCGGCGGTGCGCCATGCTCGCCATGTTGACGATGACGCCGTGCTTCTGCGCCAGAAAATACGGCAGCACCGCCTGCATGGCGTAGAGCGTGCCGTTGACGTTGAGCGCGAAGGTCTTCTCCAGAAGCGCGTCGTCGATCTCCAGAAATTTGGCGCGGCGGATGGCGGCGCCCGCCGAGTTGAACAAAAATTGCACGCTGCCGAACGCGGCGAGCGCGCGCTCGACCATGGCGTTGACCGCCTTGCGCGAGGTGACGTCGACGGCAAGCGCCAGCGCCTGGCTGCCCTTGCCGTTGACCTCGCTCGCGGTCGCCTGCGCGCCGGCTTCGTTGATGTCGGCGCAGACCACGTTGGCGCCTTCGCGGGCGAAAATCAGCGCAGTGGCGCGGCCGATGCCGCTCGCGGCGCCGGTGATGATGATG
>JASHXZ010000516.1 GCA_030043285.1 Xanthobacteraceae bacterium
TTGGCGACAGCGACCACGGTGGCGAGCAGCTTGGCGAGATCGACCGGCGTCGCCTCCTGGCGCTGCAGCTCGGCGTCGAGGCGACTGGCGTCGGAAATATCTGAGATCAACCGGTCGAGCCGCATGACGTCGTGTTGGATGATGTCGAGCAGCCGCTTGCGGCTCTCGTCGGTCCGGGCGACCGGCATCGTCTCCACCGCCGAGCGCAGCGAGGTCAGCGGATTTTTCAGCTCATGCGCCACGTCGGCGGCAAAGCGCTCGATGCCTTCGATGCGGCTGTACAGCGCGTTGGTCATGGCGCGCAGCGTGCCGGACAGATGGCCGATCTCGTCGCGGCGGCGGGTGAAATCCGGGATTTCGACGCGCGACTGGATGCGCCGGCGCACGCTCTCGGCGGCGTCGGCCAGGCGCCGTACCGGCTCGGCGATGGTGCCGGCCAACAGGATCGAGAGCACGACCATCACGGCGGCGGCGATCAAAAACACTTTCAGGATGGCGAGCCGCTCGGCCGTCACCATGTTGTCGATGTCGGCGCCCTGGGTCGACAGGAACAGCGCGCCGCGCAGCGCGTGGTAGCGCTGCACCGGCACCGCGACCGAAACGATGACGTCGCCATGATCGTTGATGCGCACCATGCTGGCGTCGTGGCCATTGAGCGCCTGCGCGACTTCCGGATAGCCCTTGCCCTGGTCGAGCTCGTGATAGAGCGGCAGGTCGCCGCGATTGAACCATAGCCGCACCGCGATCACGGCGCGCTCGAACAGGCTCGGCTGTTTGGCGTTGGGCGACGGCAGGTCGGAGCGCAGCACGTCGCCGGGGCCGAACATGCTGCGGCTGTCGACCACGAGCGTGCCGTCGCGGTCGTAGATGCGGGCGCGCGTTTTGGTGGGCGAGACGAGATCGCGCAGGATCGGCGCCACGCGCGTCGGGTCGATGGGAAAATCGAGGCCGTACAGCGCGTCCTCGGACGGGCCGTAGCTTTCGCCCGGCTGCAGGTTCTGCAGCTTTTCCGGATCGATGGTGATGGCAGAGCCGGCTTCGCCCGCCGCCGAATCGGCGATGGCGTGGGCGATGATCTGGCCTTGCTGCAGCAGGGTCTGAACGCGCGCATCGATCAGGCGGGCGCGGAACGGCGACAGGTAATTGATGCCGATCGAGAGCGCGAGCAGGCCGGCGACGTTGAGCACGACGATGCGGCGCGTCAGGCTCGACGAGCTCTGGTTGACGAAGAAGTGCCAGGCGCGGTTTAGCCAATCGAGTGCGCGGCCGGGGAAACCGCGCGCCGGACGGTCGTCGCGCGCCGCCGCGCCCGCGGCGACGGTATCGGCCTCGACTTGCGGTTCCGCCGGCGAAAGCGGCGGCGCCTTGTTCTGGTCGATGTTTGTCGGTCGATCGAGCACGTGGTCTGCCGGGGTTCGCATCGGCCCCTCTCTACCCGCCGCGCGAACGCGTCAAGCCGTGAGCGGAACCGGACGCCATTATTACCGCACGTCAGCCGTCCCAGTCAGCGGGCCATTATGGTTGGCGATCACATCTTCGGCAGGGCGGCCCTGCGCCTGCCGTCGTCCACGCCACGCACGGCAAATGGTCAAAGTCAAAAACCGAAGGCTTGAACGCCAGACTTGGCAGCCCCGCTAACGCCGCGACGATCGCACGGCCAAACGGCCGCGCCGCGCCGCATTACGCTTTACTCTTTGAAACGATAGCCGACGCCGTACAGCGTCTCGATCATATCGAATTCCTGATCGCTCGCCTTGAACTTCTTGCGCAGGCGCTTGATGTGGCTGTCGATGGTGCGGTCGTCAACGTAGACCTGATCGTCGTAGGCTGCATCCATCAGCGCGTTGCGGCTCTTCACCACGCCTGGACGGCTGGCGAGCGCCTGCAGGATCAGAAACTCGGTGACGGTGAGCGTCACCGGCTCGTTCTTCCAGGTGCAGGTGTGGCGCTCCGGATCCATGCGCAGCAGGCCGCGTTCCAGAACCTTGCTGTCGGCCTCCTTGGGGGCGACGCCGTCTTTGGGCGAGGCGCGGCGCAGCACCGCCTTCACCCGCTCGACCAACAGGCGTTGCGAGAACGGCTTCCTGATGAAGTCGTCGGCGCCCATCTTCAGACCGAACAGCTCGTCGATCTCCTCATCCTTCGAGGTGAGGAAGATCACCGGCAGATCGGATTTTTGTCGGAGCCGGCGCAGCGTCTCCATCCCGTCCATACGCGGCATCTTGATGTCGAGGATGGCGAGGTCGGGCGGCGCGGTCTTGAATCCGTCGAGAGTCGAAGCGCCGTCGGTGTAGGTGTTGATCCGATATCCTTCGGCCTCGAGTGCGATGGACACCGAGGTGAGGATGTTGCGGTCGTCGTCGACGAGAGCGATTGTCGGCATGGCGGCCTTCTAACATGAGTCGGCCGCAGCTTCACTAGAGAGCCCGGCCCCAGGTAGTCGGTAAAGCCCCATGTGGGGGCGGAAGTGTGGCCGGACAAGGCAAAATCAGGGCAATTCCTATGACTTAGAGGGACATAGGTAAGGAACAGGAAAGGAATTTGGTTATGGCCGAAGCCGAAAAATCCGCGCCGGCGGCGGCGGCAAAGCCTCTGCCTGGGGCGATGCCGGACCGGCTGCCGGAAACCGCGCCGGCGCCGGATTTCGACCCCAAGGCATTGGCCAAAAGCCTGTTGCGCGCGACGCGAGCCGGTGCGCTTGCGACCATCGACCGCAATACCGGCCATCCGTTCGCCTCGCTGGTCAATATCGCGACCGACGCTGACGGCGCGCCGCTGATCCTGGTCTCGCGGCTGGCGACCCATACGGCGAACCTGGAACAGGACGGCCGCGCTTCGGTCCTGCTGGCCGCGACCGGCAAGGGCGATCCGCTCGCCCATCCGCGACTGACGCTGCTCGGAACCTTCAAGCCGATGGCGCGCGAGGATGCGGACGAACCGCGAGCGCGCCGGCGCTTTCTCGCCCGCCACCCAAAATCGCAGCTTTACGCCGGCTTCGCCGATTTCGCGTTCTGGCGGCTCGGTGTCGTGTCCGCGCACCTCAACGGCGGCTTCGCCCGCGCCGCCGACCTGAAAGCCGTCGACGTCATGACGGATATTTCGGGCGCCGAAGACCTGCTCGAAGCGGAAGCCGGCGCTGTCGCCCACATGAACGACGACCACGCCGAGGCGGTGCGGCTTTACGCGACTAAATTGCTCGGCGCCGAGGACGGCAAATGGCGGCTCACGGGGCTCGATCCCGAAGGGCTCGACCTCGCGCTCGGCGACGCCACGCTGCGCCTGCCGTTTCCCGAGCGCGTCACGACCGCGCAGGGCTTACGCAAAATGGTGGTGGACTTGGCCGCCAAGGCACGCACGCAGTAGCGATTGACCTCCCATCGCGCTGCAGCAAATGCGAAGACGGAACGCCTTCGGAACCAGCCGGTTAGCTTTGCGATGGGAACCGGTCTTGGCAGGCGCTATGATGCCCGATATAGCCACTCCCATCGGGGCCGGTTGGGCAGCGACGCGCCAGCTTTCGTGCAGATTGACGCGTTCAGTGGTCGTTCTAGGCCCCGGCAAGTGGGCCAGTCAGTGGAGGCTTAGGTGAAGGAAACAGGTCTGAGGAACGGCGCCCATGGCGCCGAAAAATTCGGCTTTAAAGACCTGGCGGCCATTCACTGGAACCTCCCCGACACCATGCTGACCGAGCACGCGGTCGCCAACCGCGAAGGTTCCCTGGTCCAGGGCGGTCCGTTCTGCGCCGAAACCGGCGTGCATACCGGCCGCAGTCCCAAGGACAAGTTCGTCGTGGTCGACGGCCAGACCGAGAAATCGGTGTGGTGGCAGAAGAACGGCCGGCTCTCCGGCGAACAATTCCAATTGCTGCTCGACGACTTCCTCGCCCATGCGCGCGGCAAGACGCTGTACGCGCAAGACCTCTACGGCGGCGCCGATCCAAAGCATCGCATCAAGGCGCGCGTCTACAACGAGCTCGCCTGGCATTCGATGTTCATCCGCGCGCTGCTGATCCGGCCCGAGCGGAGCGAGCTGTCGCATTACGTGCCCGATTTCACCATCCTGTCGCTGCCCTCGTTCAA
>JASHXZ010000517.1 GCA_030043285.1 Xanthobacteraceae bacterium
ATCGGGCGTGGCCCAAAGCGGCAGGGCGTTCGCGGTCGGTTGTCCGCCATCGGTTTTCGTCGCACCCGCCGCTGCCGGGCGCCCGCCCTCTTGCAGCAGCGATTCGTGCGGCGGCCTCGCGGTTTTGGCTGGCGCGGGCGGCGGCTCCGGTGGCGGTGCAGCGGCGCCATCGGGATCGGACAGCGGCACGGGAGCCGCAGCCGGACCGCTTGCAGGTGGAGCTTGTTTCGCAACCGGAGCAGGTGTCGGCGCTGTGGGGGCGGCAGCTTGATCCGACTGCACCGGCACAGGATTGCTGATCGCGCGGTTGTCGTCGAACAGCCGAATAGCGATGCGCAAGCAGCCGATCACGATGAGGAGTGCGCTGCCCGCTACCACCAGCTTGCGCAGACGCTGCGTCAGCTTGCTCGGCCCCACCTTCTGGTCGGCGGCTGACGGCTCGGCCTTGGCTTTCGCGCCCGGCGGCTCCCACGCAGCGGCCTGGGCGGCGCGGCGGGCCGCGGCAATGAAATTCGGACGGACGGAATCGGCAATGACGGGCGGTTTCGTCGACGCAATGGCGGCTTCCGAGGCCGCCACGCGTTCGGCCGCCGAGGCGTTCGGCCGCGAGCGCGCGCCGGCAGAGCCGGGCTCGAGTGGATGGTCGGGTGGCAAACTCGGATCGATCGGCGGCCGTGCGGCTGGTGCAGCGGCGGGCGGCAGCGCGGGCGCCAGAGGCACAATCGCAGCCGCTGGCTCGATGGGCGCCGGCGCTGCTGGAGCGGCTGCAGGCACCATTGGGTCCGGCGTCATCTGCGGCTCGAGCGTGGCCTCGTCGAACGCCTGCATTTCCGGCATCGCGGCGGCGTGCGGCGGCGCGTGGTCGTACAGATTGCTCTCGATCGCCGCCAAATGGTCGACGGGCTCGGCCGGATCCTGCCCGGCTTCGAACGCATCGTCGCGGCGCCGGTCACTTTGTTTGAGCTCGGCGCCGTCATGCCCGATCGCGTGCGCTGAAACGGACGCCGGCGCGCGCCGCGCCGTTCGCGCACCGTCGTCGTCGTAACCGCGCAGCTGCTCGACGTGGACCAGCAGGTCGGCGAGGCCGCGTTCAACGGCTTCGAATTGGTTGAGCCGCGCCTCGGACGTGTCGAACCGCTTCACCAGCATGGCGATGCGGTCTTCCAGATGCGCCAATGCGGCATGATCGGTATGGGTGAGCTGAACCCATTCGAATTTTTCGATCAGGCCGGCCAACAGTTTTTCAAGGTCGCGCGGCACCGCCAGGCTGGCTTCGCTGGACGCATGGAGCGCCGCCGCCAGCGTATCGATGCGCTGCTCCAGGGCCGAAATCGCGTGGCCGGTCGCCGCGTTGTTGGCGATGCCGTCGACCAGCGCCGCCAGCGCGCGCACGTCATCGGCGACCCGGGCCAGCGTGTCGTTCGAGGCGACATGCGACACCACCCCGCGCAATCCACCGATTGCCGCTTCGAGCTGCTGCAGCGCGGCCGGATCATCCCGCGCCAGGATCATGTCGACCTTCTGGGCAAGCGCGCCGACCGCCTCGTTGAAGCCCGCCAAATTTTCTGCCGGCGTGAGCCCGTGCAGCGCTTCGCGCACCTCGGCCAGTCCGCGCTCGAGGCCGGCGAGCGCATTGGGATCGATGCCCGCTTGCCGGCTGTGATCGATGCGCTCGGACAGCGCCTTGATTTCGCTCTCGAGCGATTCCACCGCACGTCGCGGCAGCGCCTCGTTGAGCTGCCGGCCGATATCGGCGAGGTCGCCGCGCAAACCCGCGATCGCACTGGTGACGTCGCTCGAGGGCTTGAGAGCCTCGATGCGCGTCGTGATCTCGCGCAGTTGGTTCTGGAGGGCGCTGAAGTCGACTGTTTGGGTGGGCTCGAATGCGGGCAGCACGGCCGGGGCCTGATCCGCAACGCCCTGCTCGCCGTCGAGAACACGTTGCCGCGCGACGATCTCGGCAATGGCGTCATCGATCGAGAGCGCGGGCTCAAGGGCCTCGCGACGGCGCGGTGCTGCTACGGCGCGTAGCGCCGGCTGCTGCGGTTCGCTCGATCGGGTCACCACCGCGGGCGCTTCCCGCGGCACGGCTTCGATGCGCACGGGTGGCGCCGGCGCCGGTGGCGGGTTGTTGAGCGGCGGCTCTTGCGGCTTCGGCGCTGCGGCCGCTTCCTGTGGTTTCGGCGCCGCGGTTGCCTGGGACACGGTCTCGGCGCGCTGCGGTGGAGCTGCTGGGCTGTTCAGCCGCGGCTCGTGCGGCTCGATCGGTGTGTTCGCCGCGGCGGACGCTTCCTGCCGAGCGACTTCGGCAAGCGCCAACCGCTCCAATTGCTGCGACAGCTTGTCGATGCGATCGTTGACCTGGTTGAATTGATCGCGGCGCTGCGCACTTTCGCGTGCGTCGCGGTGCAGCTCCAATTGCTGCGACAGCTTGTCGAGCCGGTCGTTGACCTGGGCGAATTCGTCACCGCCGGGCTTGTCGGGGGCGCTGCTGGGCTTATCGGGGTCGGCGCCCCGTGTATCGCGATCAGGTCCGCCGTTGCGGCGATGCGGCGCGTCGAATTCGACCGCCTCGGGGCGCGGATCGCGTTCAGGGCTATTCCCATCCGGCCGATCGCGACGGGGCGCGTTGCGCTCGCTGCCGTGTGAATCGCGGTAAGGGCCGCCGTGGCGCCGATGTGGGGCACCGAAGCCGACTGACTCACGCCGCGGACGGGGTCCGCGCTGGTCCTGGTCTTGCGGCTCGCGGCGGGGCTGGTCGCGGTCATTGCCGTCTGCGTCGGGGTGAAGGTCGCCTGGGCGCAGAGGCGGCGCGCCGAACTCGACCGGCTTGCGGTCGTGAGGGTGGGGCGGCCGTCCGTCCACCTCGTCGTCGCCATCGCTCTCGACGACACTATTGAGCCATTCGCCGACCGACAGCCCGGACTGCCGCGCGGCATCGAGTGCCGCCTCGCGCGCACGCGGACGGAGACCTCGAAAACTCCACGGACCGCCAGCTTTCATTCGCGCGCTCAAACCAGAGGGGCGGCCTTGTCCGCTCGCGAGCCGGCACTCGGAAACCGGTGATTCGGGCGGCGAGGCCTCTCTGCTGCCCCTGCGGCAACTGTTAAGGAATAGGGTAAACAAGCGGTTAAAGCGCTGCGCTGCCGACGTTTTTGCTATGTTCGCGGGCCGACTTTTCTCGGCACCCCGGCTTGTTCCGCGGCTGGACCTTGGCGCCGCAGGATGCTGCGGAATTCAGTGCGCTGTTGTCGTTGCGTCACAGCCGTGAGGCCGCCGCAGGCGTATAATCGCTGTCGGCGTATGGGGGCGTAGGCATGAAGCGCATCCTTCTTGCTACAACCGCCTTGGCGTTGAGCAGCCCAGTGTTTGCGGCCGACTTGGCGCCGGTGCGAATGCCGTTAAAGGCTCCGCCGGCGGTAGCGCGACCTTTCAGCTGGACCGGCTGCTATGTCGGCGGCCATCTCGGTGGCGACTGGGGTCAGGCCAATTTCATCGACCCAAACAGCTTTTTCGACCCCGCATTAGGATTAGGCGAGTTCGCTCCGACTGGGGCCGGCGCTGGCTTCAGTCAGGGTGCAGGATTTGTCGGCGGCGGCCAAATCGGCTGCGATTATCAGTTCGCCACCAACTGGGTCGCCGGCATCGCAGGCGACTTTTCCTGGACCAATCTCGACGGCAGCACGACCAATCCTTATGCCTTTCTCGCCGGCGATCCGTTGTTCGGCGGCAAGGCCGGAGTGCCGGCTACGCTTCGCGATCAGACCGACTGGCTGGCGAGCGTGACCGGACGCGTCGGATACACGTGGGATCGTTGGATGCTCTACGGCAAAGGCGGCGTCGCCTGGGAGCACAGCCGCGATAGCGTCGGGCCGCTCACTTTTTTCGGCAATCTTACGGCCTTCTGCGCGGCCTTTGCCGCCGGCACATCCTGCAATGCGTCGGGGACCGATACCGATACCGGCTGGACGGTCGGCGTCGGTCTTGCATGGGCGTTTGCCGATAACTGGTCCGCCGGCATCGAATATGACCATTACGGCTTCGGTAATCACAGCGTGTCGTTGACAGCTTCAGGGCCTCTCACTGGCACGGGTTCGGCCCCAATCACGGTGAAT
>JASHXZ010000518.1 GCA_030043285.1 Xanthobacteraceae bacterium
TACGCGTGAAAGCTGATCAGAACGCCACGCCGATGCGGCGGCCTTTTTGCCAGACCAAGTAGCAGGATTTTTTGGTGCCGCCATGGTTGAGCGTGAAGCGGCGCGGTATCGGCGCGCTGCCGAAGACGTCGAGGCAGGCGCCGCCGGCGCTGATATCGACGACCGTGCAGCTGCTCGCCGGGCTTTTGATGTCGGCGAACATCGTTGCGGTCTTGGGCACGAGGCCCGAAGGCCGGACACGATGGAAGCGTCTATGCTCCTGCCCGTTAGGCATCGCAGGCTCCTGAAGTCCATCGCACCATAAAGAGCGGCTATTGTTGACTAATTAATTTTCTGCGTCCGATCGGATTTCGCGTTTATTAGCTGAATTCGGACTTTTGGCGGCGCGGAAATTTGCTTGTGACTTCGTCTAAAATGCAGGCTTTATTTGAATCATCGCCGGGCAGGTTTCGCCGCGCCGGGCCGGCCGTGCGCCGATTTAGTCCGCGCTGCGTGCTCGCGCTACGCGCGAATTTGTCGCCGCCGCGTCGCCATGCTAGGCGCACGCGTCTGGAGCCCCAAAACATGCCTGATGCCCTTGAACTGTTAAAAACCCGGCGCTCGTTCAAGGCGGTCGAGCTGGCCGGCCCGCCGCCGTCGGCGGCGGAGATCGAAACCCTGCTCACCGTCGCGTCGCGCGTTCCCGACCACGGCAAGCTCACGCCGTGGCGTTTCATCGTATTCGAGGGCGAGGCGCGCCGCGCCGCCGGCGCCGCAATCGTGACGGCGTTTCGCGCCAAATATCCGGACGCCAAGCCGGAGCAGGCCGAGGCCGAGCGCGCGCGGCTGATGCGTGCCCCGCTCGTCATCGCCGTAGTCAGCCGCGCCGCGCCGCACGTGAAAATCCCCGAATGGGAGCAGGTGCTCTCCGCTGGCGCGGCGGCGATGAACCTCGTGCTCGCCGCGCACGCGCTCGGCTACGGCGCGAGCTGGATCACCGAATGGTACGCCTACGACCGCGCCGTGCTCGACGCGCTCGGCCTCAAACCGCACGAGCGCATCGCCGGCTTCATCCACGTCGGCCGCCCGCCGCAGCAGCCCGAGGACCGCCCGCGCCCGCCGCTTGCCGAGATCGCGACGCGGTATCCGGCTTAATCACGCGTGTCTCAACTCACCGGAATACACTTCGACGTCGCGCGCGGCGCGAACGGCGCGTTGAACTGCAGCTTCATATCAGCCCGCGCGTCGTAGCCATCGTGCAACGCCTTGAGCATAAAATCAGCCAGCGTGTTGAAGTTGGGCGGATCGGAGACGTCGAGATCGATCTTGAAATTTCCCGCGGAATCGTCGGTCGAAAACCCGAGGCGGCCCAGCGCGGCGATGACGGTCGGCGGATGATGAAAGGTTCGCGGCTTGCCCGCAGCATCGAAATAAAATCCGGATGCGGCCTCGCAATAGAACTTGGCGTTGTTATCGTGAAACATGCACTGCACGTAGGACTGCGTGGCGTGCGGGATCGTAATTGCGAGAAAGCGGTCGCGTGAGCTTGCGGGATCGCCGGTCCCGTAAATCTGTTCCAAGCGGTCGACCACCGGGCAGCGATATTCGACCAAAAGGTCGTGAAACGTATCCGCCGGTTGCGCCACCGCCACAATCGGCAAGCCAAACGCTACCGCCAACAACGCGCGTCGCCACATCGTGCCGTCCTCGTTCTGCGGAACAGGTCCGCTCAACAGATCGTCACCGCCTTGGCGCTTGCGCGATGGTCTGTCCCTGACTCTGGGCCGCGACAGCGGCATTTTCGGTGGTCAGCGCCTCGGCCTTATCGGCCGTCGTCAGCATGTAGCCTTTCTCGGCCATGCATCCGACGAACACTGCGTCGGCCGCCTGGGAGCGGTTCTGCGCGGCAATGGCGCCGGCGAGGCCGCCCCCGGATACCGTGACGCCCGACAAATCGGCCTTCTCACGGCTGCCGAGACAGACCGTCTTGTCGAGTTGGAATTGCTGGCTCAGAACCGGATCGGGGTTGATCGACCTGCCGTCCGTTCGAACGAACACCGGTGGTGGCGCGGTAGCGCAGGACGCCAACACGACGGCTGCAACAAGCAAAAACGCGGTGCGCATACGAGCCCCCGAGTACCCATCGCAATCCCAATCGTCTAGAACAAAACATGAACATGCCCCGGAGTCAACAGGCTGAACTCTGATCCATCGATGGGGCTTGGGCTACGTCGTGTCGCGCCCGGACGACCTCGCCACGATGAGCGTGTCTGTCGCGCGGGTATTGCGCCGGCGAACCTTCCATCACATGAGGGTCGCAACGTTTTGGGAGGCGTGATCATGCCGCCTGTCAACTCATCCGCGATGACCTACGTCTATTACGATGAGGACACTGCCGAGCTCGACGTCACGTTCGCCGGCGGCAAGATCTATCGGTATGTCGGCGTACCGCTTGCAATCTACGTCGGCCTTCTCGAAGCCGAATCGAAAGGCACGTTTTTCAACGAGCGCATCAAGGAGGTATTTC
>JASHXZ010000409.1 GCA_030043285.1 Xanthobacteraceae bacterium
CTGCCCGGCACCGGGCCGCCGATGTCGCCTTTGTGCGCAATCGAGCCGCAAAACCCGAACAAGGCGCCGCCGACCAACACCGGCGTGAGCACGCAGATATCCGGCGCATGCGGGCTGCCGCCCTGATACGGATGATTGATCAGGAACGCATCACCATCGGCGATGTCGCCGCCGAACTCCGCCAGCACCGCCGCGCAGCACGCCGGGAACGCGCCGATGTGCAGCGGCAGCACCACGTGCTGCGCGACCACGTCGCCTTGCGCATTCATCAGCGCGCAGGACGCGTCCTGCGACTCGCGCACGATGGTGGAAAAGCCGGTGCGGAACAGCGAGTTCTGCATCTCCTGCACGACGCCGGAGAGACTCGCCTTCAGCACTTCCAGGTCGACGGCATCTATGCCCATGCGCTGCCTATGTCTCCTCCGTCACGATCAGATTCTTCCATTCGTCGACGCGCGCGACTTGGCCGGCGCAGATTATCGTGGTGCAGTCGAACTGATCGAGAATAGCGGGACCGTGGATGGTCGCGCCAACGTCGAGCTTTTCGCGCTGATAGACTCGACATGACACCGTCTTGCGGTCGAAGCGCACCGGCCGCGTTTCGCGCAAAGCGTCAGATAGTTTCAACCCCTGCGGCGTGAATTTCGGCATGTCGACCGGCGGCACGAGACCGACGCCTCGCACCCGATAGGACACGACCTCGACCGGCTCCGCCGGCGCCATGTGGCCGAACTGGCTGTTGTGCTCGGCGTCGAATTTTTTGCGTAAGCTCGCGAGCGCCGTCACGTCGGCCGGCGTGCAGGCGACGGTAATCTCGTAACCCTGCCCGGCGTAGCGCAGGTCGAGCGCGCGATCGATGCGGATCTTGTCGTCGGCAAAACCGTCGCGGCGCAGCGCGTCACGTGCGCGCTCCGTGAGCTCGGCGAACACGGCTTCGATGTCGGCGGGCATGAGTTCGTCGAGCGGCCGCAGCCGGGAGAGAATATAGTCGTGCTTGACGTCCGACATGATGAGCCCGAGTGCGGAAAACACGCCGGGATAGAGCGGCACCACCACGCCCGCCATACCGAGGTCGCGGGCCATGCGCGCGGCATGCAGCGGTCCGGCGCCGCCGAACGCCAGCAAAAAGAAATCGCGCAGATCGTGGCCGCGCATGGTGGAGATGGCCTTGATCGCCTCCTCCATCTTGACGTCAATGATGCGCACGATGCCTTCGGCCGCAGCGGCAACATCGAGCGACAGCTTTTCGGCAACGCACGCGACGGCAGCTTGCGCCTTGGCGCGGTCGAGCGCCATGCGGCCGCCGAGGAAATTGTCGGCCGAAAGGTAGCCGAGCAGCAGATTGCAGTCGGTGATCGTCGCCGCCTCGCCGCCGCGCGCGTAACAGGCCGGCCCCGGCACGGCGCCGGCGCTCTGCGGACCGACGTCGAGCACGCCGAAGCGGTCGACCTTGGCGATGGTGCCGCCGCCGGCACTCACCGTATTGATGTCCATCATCGGCACCGCGAGATCGCGGCCTTCGATCTTGCCGCGGCTGGAAAAGATCGCTTCGCCATCTTTGATCAGCGCCACGTCGCATGACGTGCCACCCATGTCGAAGGTGATGAGGTTGCCGATCTGCAATTGCCGGCAGGCGGCCAAGCCCGCTGTGACGCCGCCGGCCGGTCCCGACAGCACCGTGGTGACGGCGGTGCGGGCCGCTTCGCGAAACGTCGCCATACCGCCATTCGATTGCATAATGTATTTTTGCGGCGTGGTAATACCGGCGCCGGCAAGGCGACTTTCGAGACTGGCGATGTAGCGGGCGAGGATCGGCTGCAGGTAGGCGTTGATGACCGTCGTGCTCAGCCGGTAATACTCGCGGATCTGGGGCAGAATTTCCGACGACAGCGACACGTTGCAGCCCGGCAATTCCTCGGCCGCGATGGCGCGCACGCGCGCTTCGTGCGCCGGATGCAGGAACGAAAACAACAGGCACACCGCGAGCGCCTCGATGTTCTCGCCTCTGAGTTCGCGCAGCGTCGAGCGCAGCGCGGTCTCGTCGAGCGGAAAGAGCACCTGGCCGCGAAAATCGACGCGCTCGCGCACCTCGCCGGTGCGGCTTGGCGGCACCAGCGGCGTCGGCTTGTCATACATCACGTCGAAAATCGCAGGTCCATACGGCCGCGCCTGCTCGGCGACTTCGTAGATGCCGCGAAAGCCTGCGGTGACCAGCAGTCCGGTTTTGACGCCCTTGCCTTCGAGGAGCGCGTTGGTGCCGACAGTGGTGCCGTGACAGAAATAGCTGACGTCGGCCGGCTCCGCCGCCGTCTCGCCCTCCCCGGCTCTGCCGATCAGCGCCTCGATGCCTTGCAGAATGGCCTGCGAGGGGTCATCGGGCGTCGATGCGACCTTGCCGATTGCCACCGCGCCGGTGTGCTCATTGAGGTAGACGAAATCCGAAAACGTACCTCCGGTGTCGACCGCGACTCTGTAACGAGGCATGAGATGGCGTTTTCTGGACGAAGTTCCGCGTCGGCAGCGACATGCCCTGGTTTCGGACCACAAGACAAGCAGCAATCGTCGGGTTCCCGGCGGCGCGAACCAAGCGCCGCCTGTTGCCGCCTTGCGGCACCGCGCTCGCGGAACCATGTTTCAAAACGAGAGTTACACTTGAGCACGGGTACACGGACAATGTGGAGCCGGGGTCAAGCGCACCCCACTTTCTCGAACCATTCAACACCCTGCGCTGCGGCGCCGGGTGACGCATGCCTATGCTTTGCGACACCGGCCGCCGCACTTATGATGCGCCACGAACAACTCGCGTGCCCGCGTGGCGGGCTGTGCCCTTGATGAGTGCCGGGAAAGCAGAACAAGCGCCGCGCGTCGGCGAGGCCGAGCTCGACGGCGTCCTCAACCGCACGCCCTTCATCGTGGCGCGCTGCAGCCGCGATTTGCGTTATCGTTTCGTCAGCCGGGGCTGCGCCAAGCTGCTCGGCGGCACGCCCGAGGACATCGCCGGCAAAGCGCTCGTCGAGGTCATCGGCCAGGAGGCGTTGGCGACGATCCAGCCGTATATCGAGCGAGTCCTTGGCGGGGACATCGTCGAGTATGAAACTGAGATTCCGTACCTCGGCCCCGGCACGCGTTTCGTCCATGTCGTCTACACGCCTGAAAGAGATGAAACCGGCGCGGTCGTCGGCTGGGTCG
>JASHXZ010000410.1 GCA_030043285.1 Xanthobacteraceae bacterium
AGCCCCACGGCGTCCACACCCGCCGCAACTGCCAGCAACCGCCGGTGTAGGCCCACAACGGACCGCCCCACCAGCCAAAGCCGCGCCCGCGGAACCGGCCGCCACGGAAGGCGAAGTTGCGGCCATTAAATCCGGGCCGTCCGGTAAAGCCCGGGCCGCCACGCATGCCTGGGCCGCCGCTAAACGCGGGGCCGCCACGCACGCCTCCGCCGCTAAACGCGGGGCCGCCGCGCATGCCGCCGCCGCTGAATGCGGCTCCGCCGCCGCGTCCACCCGTGCCGCCACCGCCGCCAGGTCCGCCGCCGTGGGGCGCCGCCATGGCGCCGGTCGTCATCGTTGCCGCGCCAAGTGCAATCGCTGCCGCGACTGCCATCGCTCCTTTGCGCATGAATTCTCCTCCTTTTGCCTGCACAAGGCCCTGTTACACAACTCGCCTGTACGAAGGCCCTGTTCCACAACGCAGCCAAACTCCATTGGTTGCGGCGCGGACTGCGGCGAATGGGAGCAACGATCGAGAAAAAATATGGCGGCGGATCTCACCAAATTTCCGCCGCATCATGGCCGCCAAGCACTTCGGCAATACGAGCGCGCGTGGCGCGGCTCGTATCTTGCGGCAGCGCGTCGACGGCAAAGAAACCGTGCGCGATGATTTCGCGATTCGGCTGCGGCGGCGCGCTCTGCCGGAACGAGCGCACAACGTATAACGCCACGTGATCGCGCCAAGCGATTCGTCTATTCCAGTACATGCCGAACAGGTCCGGCGGTCCGATCAGTTCGATGTTGCCTTCCTCGCGCAACTCGCGGGTCAGCGCCGCAACCAGCGACTCGCCCGTCTCGACGCCGCCGCCCGGCAGATGCCAGCCGGGGATGTAGCTGTGCTTGACCAGAAAAACGCGGCCGCGGGCGTCGAACACCAGTCCGCGCACCCCAAGGGTCAGGCCGCGGCTGACCCGCCAATACAAATGCAGGAGCCGGCGGGTGGCGGGGGCTAGGGGGCGGCGCATCACGCCCACATTCATACCGAAGTTGATGCCGGATGCCCTAGAAGTCCTCTAGTATAACTCTTTAGAGCCGTTCTAAGATAGTTAACGGTTCATCCCCCAGGGGACTTAAAGAGGCTCACCGTGAAGCGTTTTGCCGATTTGAGCGAGCAGGAAGTCTTGGCGCTCGCGATTTCCAACGAGGACGAGGATCATCGCATCTATCGCTCGTTCGCCGACGCCCTGCGCGGCGCCTACCCCGATACCGCACAGATGTACGACCGCATGGCCGAAGAGGAGATCGGCCATCGCGACATGCTGCTCAACCTGCACCGCAAGAAATTCGGCGAGTTTCTGCCGCTGATCCGCCGCCAGGACGTCAAGGGCTTCGTGGCGCGCCGGCCGGTCTGGCTCAATCGGCCGCTTGCGCTCGACGCCGCGCGCAAATTCGCCGAGGAAATGGAATACGAGACCGCGCGCTTCTATCGGCGCGCCGCGCACACCGCGCACGACGAGGCGACCCGCGATCTGTTGCGTGAGCTTGCCGCCGCCGAGGACAAGCACGAAAACCTGGCCCACGAGCTCGGCACCAAGCTCGAACCGCAGGCGCGCGCGGCCGAAGACCAGACGGCGCGGCGCATGTTCGTGCTGCAATACGTGCAGCCTGGCTTGGCCGGACTGATGGACGGCTCGGTCTCGACCTTGGCGCCGCTGTTCGCCGCTGCGTTCGCGACCCACAATACCTGGCAGACGTTTCTGGTCGGTCTTGCCGCCTCGCTCGGCGCCGGCATCTCGATGGCCTTTGCCGAAGCTTTGTCGGATGACGGCTCCCTGACCGGACGCGGCGCGCCAATCGTGCGCGGCTCGGTGACCGGCGCGATGACCACAATCGGCGGCCTCGGCCACGCCCTGCCCTACCTCATCCCGGATTTCTATGTCGCCACCGCGATCGCCTTCGCGGTCGTCGCGGTGGAGCTGGCGGCGATTTCGTGGATCCGCAGCCGCTATATGGACACGCCGTTCCTGCAGGCTACCTTTCAGGTCGTGGTCGGCGGCGCGTTGGTGTTCGCTGTCGGTATCCTGATCGGCAGCGCGTGACGCGCTGATCGGTCGCGCCTTTCCGCCTCGCCTAGCATCGAGCCGCGATGTTCACTCTCGCGCATCTGTCCGATCTGCACCTCGCGGGCCGGCCCCGACTAGCCGAACTGGCCGGCAAGCGCGGCCTTGGCCTCATCAACTGGCAGCGCAAGCGCAAATCCATCCATCGCCCCGAAGTGCTCGAGGCGATCACGCGCGATCTCATATCGCAGGCGCACGACCACGTCGCGGTGACCGGCGACCTCGTCAACTTCTCGCTTGGTGACGAATACAAGCGCGCCGCCAGTTGGCTAGCCGCGCTCGGGTCGCCCCGCGATGTCAGCGTCTTGCCCGGCAACCACGACACTTACGTGCGCGGTACAGAGGATGCGCCGGCCGCGTTCTGGGGCGATCACATGCGCGGCGACGACGGCATCGAGCGATTTCCGTACCTGCGCCGCCGCGGCGACGTGGCGCTGATCGCGCTGTCGACGGCGCTGCCGACCGGCCCGTTCATGGCAACCGGGCGGCTCGGCCGCCGGCAATTAGCGCGTCTTGCCGAGACGCTCGCGCAAACGCGCGGGCTGTTCCGCATCGTGCTCATCCATCATCCGCCGCAAAGCCCGTTGCGGCGCCATCAGCGGCGGCTGGTCGATGCGGCGCAATTGCGCGCCGTGCTGGCCGCGCACGGCGCCGAGCTGCTGCTGCACGGCCACGATCATCGCCGTGCCGTCGTCTGGCTTGACGGCCCGCAGGCAACGAAAATTCCCGCAATCGGCGCGCCGTCGGCTTCCGCACGCGTCCCGCACGGCGATGAGGATGCGGCCGGCTACAATATTTTTCGCATCGATGGCGCAAGCGGCGCGTGGCGCTGCGAACTCATCGCGCGAGGCCGCAGCGCCGACGGCACGGTGCGCGAAGTGAGCCGGCAGTCGCTTACGCCTCAATGAATGCGGCTGACGATCAGGACGCCGGCGACGAACAGGCCCAACAGGCCGAGAACGAAACCGAACACGAAGGCGCCGGCGGCGCGCCAGCGGCGGCGCCAGCGCTCGCGCTCGGCGACGCTGCGCACAACGCGCTGGATGAATTCGGGATCTTCGTCGAGCGCCCGCTGCCGCTCGACCAGACGCCGCGCCACGTAGGTGGTGACGGCTTGCACGATGTCATTGATCTCAGTGGATTCGGCGAGCACGTGGCGGCCAATCCGGGTGTCGTGCAAAAACCGATAGACCCGCTTGTCGCGCCCCATGGCAACGTGGGCCACCGCGTCGATCCATAGCCGCGGCGTCTCACCCCGCGTCACGCCGCGGTCGAACAGATCGACGTCCGGCGGAACGTCGGCAAACAACGGATCGAGCGCCTCGTTCAACAGCTCGAGCCGCGCCCATTCGGCGTCGCGCAGATCGACCACGACGCCGGTGCGCTCGGCCGCCTCGATCCGCGCCTGATGCACCGCCTCGCGCAACGGCGAGGCCTGCTCGCCTTCAGCCGGCGCGTCGGATTTAGGCCTTCTGCCCCACATTCAGCGTCATTCCCCAGTGCCCGCAGTAATATACCGCCCTGCGGCGACAGAAAGCCACCCAGCATGGCGGAAAATGGGCCTGCGGCGACGCTGAGGGTGCAATTATGGCGGCGACCGACCCGCATTGTTTCGGAAATCAAGCGGGACGGCCTGCAAGCCGTTTGCCCTCACGGAAGGGCAGCCCCTGGAGTTCGATTTGCCGCCCTATTTGGCGATGTAGCTGCGATGGGCCCATGAGCCATCGGTGCGTAGCGTCTCCAGGTAGACCGACTTGTCGTTGGTGCGTATTTCCAGCTGCGCCGAGCGCGTCAGCGTTTGTTTGTGGGCTGCACCGCCTTCGGCGGTTTTGAGGAAGGCCGCAACATCGGCGCTCGGCGGCGCGGCCTTGGCGGCATTGCTCTTCGCGGCGATTGCCTCGGTCACATTGGCGGTCAGTAGTTTTTGCCACATCTTGCGGAACAAGGCGTTCGACGGATAGACGTCGGCGCTGTCGATCTTGCCGTTGACCGCAAACGCATAGCCAATGATGTCGCTGTCGTTTTCACCTGCCGGTTTGAGCGCCGCGACGTAGCCATCCTGCACCTTTTTGAGTTTCTCGTTTTCCAGGGCCAGTTGCAGGCTGGTGGGCGATTGCGGCGAGGCCACGGATTGGTCGAGCTTGTCGGAGAGCGTGCGCTGGACGCCTGCGACATCGTTCCAGACCTTGGACTGCTGCACCGCGATGGCCGGCGCGGCATACGCCAATGGTGATGCGGGCGAGGCCAGAAGCGCCGCCTCAGGCGGCTGAATCGCAAGCCTGGCGGCGCGCGAGGGGAGCGACGCCGCGGCACTGTTGAACTGCCGTACATCTTCGTAGCCGCGCTTCGACCAGCGGCCTTGCTCGACGCAGAACGCGGTGATCGGCACGACACCGGAGTGCGGCGGCAGGACGAGACTGACCGACAGCACGCGATCCTGCTGGCCGCCTTTGACGATATCGCCCGACTGGACGAAAACTTCACGGTCGCCGAGATTTTCAATCGAGAGCGCGTTGACGTGGCCGGTTTCGAGCACGCGGACCGACTTTGCGGTCAGCGCTTCGGCGAGCGTCAGCGGCACCGGACCCGCGTTCGAAGCGCCGTGCACGAAATAAACGGCGAGATTGTCATGCGCGACGGGACCTGAGACACGATATGCATCTTCGGCCCAAGCGGCAGAAGCGGCGAGATAGAGGAGCGACGACAGCGCAGCTAAAACGGATACGGATCGAAGATACATATCTCTCTCCCAAGTTTTGTTATTTGCATACGCAAGCCGAGC
>JASHXZ010000411.1 GCA_030043285.1 Xanthobacteraceae bacterium
CAGTGGTGGCCTTGTTCGAGCCGGCGTCGCCGACCGCTTGGCGCAACCGCTCCATCGCATTGAGGGTGCCGGCGGTCAGGGCGGCGGCGCCGCTGCCGGCCGACGCGCCGAGATCCTGCACGGTGGTGGCGAGCCAGTCTTCGAAGCTGGTGTAGAAGCGGTTCTGCGCCTGGCTCGTCTGCAGATCGAGGAAGCCGAGGATCAGCGAGCCGGCGAGCCCGAACAGCGACGACGAGAACGAGATGCCCATGCCGCCGAGCGGGGCGGAGAGGCCTTCCTTGAGCGCCTCGAACACCGAATCGGCGTCGCCGCCGACTTTGAGGTTGTTGATGATGCTGCCGACCGAGCCGACGGTCTCGATCAAACCCCAGAACGTGCCGAGGAGGCCGAGGAACACAAGGAGGCCGGTGAGGTAGCGCGAAATGTCGCGCGCTTCGTCGAGCCGCGTCGCCAGTGAATCGAGGAACGCGCGCATGGTCTGCGTCGAGATCGCGACGCGATCGGCGCGCTCGCTGCCCAGAATGGCGGCGATCGGCGCCAGCAGCGAGGGCGCCTTCTTGGCGGCCGATTGCGGGTTGGCGCGGTAGCGGTTGAGCCAGCCCACCTCGGAAAACAGCCGGATCACCTGGTGGAACGACAGGATGATGCCCAGCACCAGCACGAAGACGACCAGCCCGTTCAGCCAGGGGTTGGCGAAGAACGCCTGTAAAATCTGGCGCTGCAGCACAAAGGCGATCAGCGCGCACAGAATGACGAACACCAGCATCCGGACCAGGAAGATGCGGGGTGAGGGGAGTTTCTGCACTTGGTCGAGATCGGTCGTCGTCATCGGGTCAAACGGCTAAAAGATTCGGCCCAATATGGCACAGGACGGATCGAAACGCATACCTGCGGCCAGCGGCGGCGCGCTTTCCGCCAACTTCGTCGGTCGGTGCCGCGCACCTGACCCCAACCGAGCTTGCTCGGGCGTTTGCGGCAGGCTGATGGCGAGAAGCCGTGCCCGCGGCGGGGAACGAAAAGTTATTTCGTATCATCCTCGATCCGGCCTCTAACCCCCTGGAGTCCCGCTGGCGCGGAGATTAATAGTTGCTAACATGCTGATTCATATTAAATAAATCGACCTCAAAATGCTTGTGTATGAGTTGTGCAGGCAATTTTGGGCGTTTCGATTAAAATTGAGATTCGCAAGGCTGAGTCTGCTCGCAAGGCGTCGAAAAATCAAACAAGGAAAAATGCGTTGATTCGGCCCTTTAATATGAGGCGCGCGGCAACGAACTGCCTCTTGCAAACGATTATACGGCATATGATGCAACCCCAAAAACGATGTTGGCCGGGCCCGTGCCATCGGCGGATCGCCCCAACCGCGTTTGCCCAAAACTCAACCCGATCGGCTGATCATGTCCGCTCCCGTCCGAAGCGGAGGTGACGCAAGTGGCGAAAACGGCGAGACGGGCCAAGCGGGCGTTGCGCCGAAGAGCCTTAGCGCGGGTTGAGTGGCAGCGAAACCCCCCAGCGACATTGGCAACCCGCCCCTGGATTGAAACTCCAGCGATTCTTTTAGAGCATCAACCTGCGCTTCATACTGGAGTACTTTCCAAGCATTAGAGTCCTGAATTCTTCCTCGTATCCCCGGGATAAATATTCTTTCAATTGTTCTTCCGTAACAATTGAGAACCACTTTATTGCATTATTGATTCTGTCTTCAGCTGACTTTCTATCAACTAATCTATCCTTTGCGCACATATATGCAAACCGATGGTAATTTAAATAAACATGTACGATCGAATCGGTTGGATTATCTATTACAGGTGGCCTCAATCTTTTTGTGGCGTCCATCGTTTCAGGCGAAACAATTACCATCTTGTTCCAATCATTCGCTAAGTCGGTCAGGTATTTATAAAACGTCAAATGATTGCTCGTTTTGGCGAAAACATGTGCCCGCCATGCGATGTAGCCAGCGAAGCCCGCAGTCGTGGCTTGTAGGAAAGCGCCTATCCATTGAGGCACCGAACCCCAATCCCAATGCGACATAGGCTCTCCTATTGAATGATCGCGATGCGACCCGTCTGGGAAAATCTTAGTGCGGACGGAGGTCGGGCGACCACCATTAAAAGATGCGTTATCCACTGCTTTATCCCGGAGCGCGAAAACTCGCAGCAAATCGACGTAAAGGGGTCATTCGCAACCGAGGCGAAAGCAGTGGAATGTCCGTAATTGTCAATAGCAGACATCCAAGATCGGCGAAAAACGAGGGCAATTGGTAGCTTGGCAAGTCTCCATTCATATAAGCCCGGTCCATGCGTCGGAAGCGCGCGCCATTACAAAGGGGATAAGTTCGTTTCCTTCTGACAGCGCTTCGGCGCTAATTCTCTCACGCACCTGTATGGACGGCCGGCTTTACCCGGCGACGTGAAGCTGCAAGCCGGCCCGCTTTTGCAGATAGCCGATGACGCTGAAGAGGTTCTTGGCCTGCGGATTACCGCGCGGGCCAAACATGCGAATAAGGCTCTTGGGCGGTGTATCGGTAACCTCGCCGAGTTTTTCAAAGCCGACGGTCGCCTTGATGTAATCGCGCATGATGGTCTTGCCGGTATCGAGGTCGCCGCTCAGCATGGCGTCGATGCCTTCGCGCAAAAGAGCTTCGGCGAATTTTGGGTCGCCTTTGACGTGGTGTTCAACCAAATCTCTAAAGCTCTTTGTCTTTGCCATTTTTGTCTCCGTTCAACGCTGTCCGCGCTTACTTTGCTTGTAGTCCTGCCAGTAGCCGTGCGCCTCGTCTATGTCGCGCTGCTGGCGTTTCTTCATGCCGCCCGTCAACAAGATCACCAACGTCTGGCCGTCTTGCCCGAAATAAATCCGGTAGCCCGGCCCGAAGTCGATGCGATACTCGAACACGCCCTCGCCGACCGATTTGACGCTGGAGAAGTTACCCAGCTCCAGGCGGACAATGGCGCGTGTAACCTTTGCTCGCGCAATAGACTCCAAATCCGCAAACCACTTAGCGAACGGCTGCCGGCCATCGGCGGCCACGTAGTAACGGATTTCGAGCATTTCCTAGGGTAACACAAGAGTTACCCGCGTTCAACAGATAAATGCCCAAGCAAGAATTTCAAGGCTTTAGGGATGACCACATCCTTGCGGCGATCTCGCGCTCCTCGTCGCCGATGGCCTGCAAATAGATCGCGGTGGTGTGCATGCTGGCATGGCCGAGCCAGCGCTGGACCAGGTTGAGGGGCACGCCCGAACGGATCGCGTGAAGGCCGAAGCTGTGCCGCAGGCCCCTCGGCGTGGCGTGCGGGCCTGCCGCGATTCCCGCCTCGCGCATGATTCCTTTGACGAGCTGCCAGGCGCCGCTGCGTGAGAGCGGCCACAGTGACGCGCTGCGGTCCTCAAGGCCGTGCACTTGGCGGAGCATGCCGAAGAGTTCGCCCGGCACCGGAAC
>JASHXZ010000412.1 GCA_030043285.1 Xanthobacteraceae bacterium
CGTCGATGCCCACGAAACGCTGACGGCCCACGGCATTCGCTCTCGCGTCGTCTCGATGCCGTCGTGGGAAATTTTCGAACATCAACCGCAGGCCTACCGGGACGAAGTGCTCCTGCCCAACGTGAAAGCGCGCCTCGCCGTCGAGCAAGGATCGGTGCTGGGCTGGGACCGCTATGTCGGCCCGGCCGGACGCATCATCGGCATGAAAACCTTTGGCGCCTCGGCGCCGCTCAAGGAGTTGGATCGCAAGTTCGGTTTCGAACCCGAACGCGTCTTCGCTGTCGCTATGGGGTTGCTCGAACGCAACTGACACGGCGCCAGATGGCTGCCCGAATACCGATTGACCGCACCCGGGATCAGAACGCCCATGCTAGACAGGCCAGATAAATACGTTCGACCAAAAGCGACGCAACCAGCCGCGCGTGCGAGCGCGGCACCGCCCTGTGCCATGGTGATTTTCGGCGCGGCGGGCGACCTGACGAAGCGTCTGGTCGTGCCCGCGCTCTACAACTTGGCCAACAACCATCGGCTATCCGAACAATTCCGTCTTGTCGGCGTCGACCTGGCCGATATGAGCGCGGAGCAATGGCGCGCGCACCTCACCGACGCCATGAAAGGATACGTCGGCAAAGATGGCGAGTTTCATCTCGACGAATTCGTCCAGACCACGTGGCAATGGCTCACCGAGAAGATGAGTTACCTGCCGGGCGATCTCAGCAATCCGGATACTTATCGCCGCCTCGACCAGCATCTGGCCGGATTGGACAAGACGGCCGGTACGGCCGGCAACCGCCTGTTCTATCTTGCGGTCGCCGACCGCTTCTTCGGCCCTGCCGTCGCCGCGCTGGGCGCTGCCGGCCTCACTGCCGAAAGCGGCCGGCAGTGGCGTCATGTCATTATCGAAAAGCCGTTCGGTCACGACTTGGCGTCGGCCAAGGCGCTCAACGCCGAGATCCTGAAGACGCTGCGCGAGCGTCAGATCTATCGGATCGACCATTTCCTGGGCAAGGAAACGGTGCAGAACATCATGGTGCTGCGCTTTGCCAACGGGCTGTTCGAGCCGCTGTGGAATCGGCAGCAGATCGACCACGTTCAGATCACCGCAGCGGAGACGGTGGGCGTCGAGCAGCGCGGAAAATTCTACGAGAAGGCCGGCGCTTTGCGCGACATGGTGCCCAATCACCTGTTCCAGCTGCTGTCCATGACGGCGATGGAGCCGCCGCTCTCTTTTGACGCTGACGCGGTCCGCGCCAAGAAGACCGAAATCATTCAGGCGATCAAGCTGCTCGATCCGGACGAGGCGCTCAAGGATGCGGTGCGCGGGCAATATGGCACCGGCCGGGTCCTCGACGAGGAGGTTCGATCGTATCGGCAGGAGCCCAATGTGGCGCCGAATTCGACGACCGAGACATACGTTGCGTGCAAGCTGACCATCGACAATTGGCGCTGGGCCGGGGTGCCGTTCTACCTGCGCACCGGCAAATACCTGAAAAGCCGATCGACCGAGATCGCGATCCGCTTCCATCAAGCGCCGTATGCGCTGTTCCGAGGCACCGACGTCGAGCGAATGCATCCCAACTGGATGATCCTGCGCATTCAGCCGGACGAAGGTATCGCGCTCGAATTCGCCGCAAAGTATCCCGGGCCCACCGTGCGGCTGGACACCGTCAGCATGAACTTCGCCTACAAGTCCTACTTCAACGTCGAGGGCAGCACCGGTTACGAGACGCTGATTTACGACTGCATGATCGGCGATGCCACGCTGTTCCAGCGCGCCGACACGGTCGAAGCCAGCTGGCAAGTGGCGCAGCCAATTCTCGATGCCTGGGCAAACAATCCTCCGCGGGACTTTCCGAACTATGCGGCGGGCAGCGACGGCCCGGCTGCGGCCGACGAACTTTTGGCGCGCGACGGCCGCGCGTGGCGGCCGCTCGCCTAAAGCGGGGGCGGAGGACCAATGGCACGCAATGGCAAGATCTCGCTGGTGCTTGCGGACGTGGACGGCACGCTCGTCACCGAGGAGAAGATCTTGACCGAGCGGGCGCGCGCTGCCGTCAAGGCGTTGCATCGCGCCGGTATCCGTTTCGCCATAACCAGCGGCCGGCCGCCGCTCGGCATGGGCATGCTGTTCGATCCGCTCGACATCGAAACGCCGATCGCGGGCTTCAACGGCGGGCTGTTTGTCGACCGCCATCTCGCCATCCTGGAGCAGAAGACGGTGCCGCCCGACGTCGCGCGTCAGGCGATCGATCTGATGCGCGCACGCAGCCTCGATACCTGGGTCTACAGCGGCAATGATTGGCTGATCACCAAGGCGGTTGCGCCGCATGTGGCGCGCGAGGCCTGGACGGTCAAATTCCAGCCGAAAGTCGTGTCCGACATCGGCGAGCATTTGCAGCAGGTCGCCAAGATTGTCGGCGTCAGCGACGATCTCGATAGGGTGCGACGCTGCGAAGCCGAGGCACAGGCGGCGTTCGGCCAGCATGCGACCGCCAACCGGTCGCAACCCTATTACCTCGACGTCACCAACAA
Source organism: Xanthobacteraceae bacterium (assembly GCA_030043285.1). Lineage (GTDB taxonomy): Bacteria > Pseudomonadota > Alphaproteobacteria > Rhizobiales > Xanthobacteraceae > BOG-931. The sequence continues at coordinate 2,533 of JASHXZ010000412.1, forward strand.
AGATGCCAACAAGGGCGCTGTGGCCGACTATCTCGCCCGGCACCTCGGCGTGCCGGAGGAGGAGATTGCGACCATCGGCGATCAACAAAACGACGTGCTGATGTTCAAGCGCTCGGGGTTGAGCATCGCCATGGGCAACGCTTCTGATGAAGTCAAGGCGCAAGCCACGGCCGTCACGGCGTCCTACAATGATGAAGGTTTTGCCAAGGCGATGGAGACCTTCGTACTCGGGTCGGTAAGGCAACAAGCCCATGGTTAGCACGATCGGACGCATCGAAATCTCGCCGGACTCACTGGCGCTGGCGCATCACGTCGCGGAATGGATGATTCAGGCGGCGCTGGCGGCGCCCGGTCCGTTCCGCGTCTCGCTCTCCGGCGGATCGACGCCGAAGACGCTCTACGGACTGCTTGCGTCGGATGAATTCAGATCCCGTTTCCCGTGGTCGCGCGTTTTTTGGTACTGGGGCGATGAGCGCTTCGTCCCGTACGATCATCCCGACAGCAATTATCGGATGACCCGCGAGGCTATGCTCGCCAAGGCCCCGGTACCGCCGGAGAACATTTATCCGATTCCGATCGACGGCGCTCCTGACGATGCGGCGCGCCGCTACGAGCGGACATTGCAAGAGGCCTACGGTGCGGCGACGCTTGATCCGCAACGGCCGCTTTTCGATATCACACTGCTTGGGCTCGGCCCGGATGGCCATACCGCATCGCTGCTCCCCGGCGAGTCCGTCCTGGATGAGCGCGAGCGCTGGGTGGCGGCCGTCTCCCATGGCCGGCCTGAAGTCCGCATCACCATGACGTATCCGGCCATCGAGAGCAGCCAGCGCGTCGCATTCCTCGTCGCCGGTGAAGAAAAGGCGGAGATTTTCGGCGCGATACGCGCCGGCAACAGTCGCGTGCCGGCGGCGCGCGTCCGGCCGGTTGGCGAGTTGTTTTGGTTTGTCGATCAAGCCGCGGCCGGCGGAGAAAAAGTGCCCCGCCGCAAGGTTGCGCGGACCCGATGAGATCTGGAACGGCCTCCATACTCGATGCCGCGCCCGTCAGTTCGCGCCAAGGAACGCCGTCGATCATCATAGCGCCCTCGATACTGTCAGCCGATTTCGCACGATTGGGTGAAGAGGTTCGCGCCGTCGACACGGCCGGCGCTGACTGGATCCACGTCGACGTGATGGACGGCCGCTTCGTTCCCAACATCACGCTCGGACCGGCTGTGCTGCAGGCGATCCGCCGCTCGACTGCAAAGCCGCTCAACGTTCATTTGATGATCGTCGAGCCGGAGCGCTACATCGAGGCCTTCGCCGGCGCCGGCGCCGATCATCTGCTGGTGCAGGCTGAGCCGGGCTCGACCATCCATCTGCATCGGGTGCTGTCGAGCGTTCGCGCGCTCGGCAAAAAAGCGGGCGCGGTGCTCGATCCCGCGACTCCGCCCGAGCTCATCGAATATGTCCTGCATCTATGCGACGTCATTCTGGTCATGACCGTCAATCCGGGATTTGGCGGCCAAAGCTTCCTTCCCGAAATGCTGCCCAAGATTCGACGCCTGCGCGCGCTGTGCGAAGAGCGCGGCCTGCATCCGGTGATCGAAGTCGACGGCGGCGAGAACGCGACCACGGCGGCACAGGCGGCCGCCGCCGGCGCCACCGCAATTGTCGCAGGCTCGGCAATCTTCGGCGCCAAGGATTACGCCAAGGCCATTGCCGAGCTTCGCGCCAAGGTCGCCGCGGCGGCGGTGATGTCATGAGTACGGCTCCTTCCTCAGCCCGCGCCGAAGTGAACGCTCGCAAGCGCGCCGCCGCCGAGGCCGCGGTGCAAATGGTCGAGAATGACATGGTCGTCGGGCTGGGCAGCGGCTCGACCGCGGCGTTCGCGGTCGAAGCGCTCGCCCGGCGTCATCGCCAAGGGCTGCGGTTTGTCGGGATTCCCACCTCGCAGAACACGGCAACGCAGGCGATGGCGGCCGGAATTCCGCTGACCTCATTTGGCGAGCATCGCCAGATCGATCTTACAATCGACGGAGCCGACGAAGTCGAGCGCGGCACGCTCAATCTGATCAAGGGATTGGGCGGAGCCCTGTTGCGCGAGAAGATCGTCGCCGCCGCGAGCCATCGTCTCGCCATCATCGTCGACGGCAGCAAGATGGTGGACCGACTTGGTGTAAGGACCCCGCTTCCCGTCGAAGTGGTTGCTTTCGGCCTGGAAGTGACCGGCGAGTCGCTCGAAGTGCTCGGCGCCAGCGCTCGCGCCCGCATCGTGTCGGACCGCCCCTTTGTCACCGACAACGGCAATCGAATCTTTGATTGCGATTTTGGCCGCATCAACGATCCGGCGCGGCTCGAGGAGCGCATCAGGCGGGTCGTCGGCGTCGTGGAAAACGGGCTTTTCATCGGCCGCGCCGATCCGGTCTTCGTCGCCGATGCGGCCGGTGTTCACCGCCTCGACAGCGCGCGCGCGCATCGCGGGACGCCACCCATCCTGGTGGTCATGGGCGTCTCGGGATCAGGCAAATCGACGATCGCGGAGGAGCTTTCAGGGCGGCTCGGCTGGCCGTTCGAAGAGGGCGATTCGCTGCATCCGGCGGCAAACGTCGCCAAGATGCACGCCGGCATTCCGCTTACCGACGCGGACCGCTTGCCGTGGCTCGAACGCGTCGCCGCGTGGATCGATGGCCAGCGCGCCAAACGGGAGCCGGGCATCATCACGTGCTCGGCGCTCAAACGCGCCTATCGTCAAACCGTCATTGGCGATCGGCCGCAGGTGCGGCTCGTTTATTTGCGCGGCGGCCGAGACTTGATGACCGAGCATTTGTCAGGCCGCCACGGCCATTTCTTCCCTCCGGAATTGCTGCGTAGCCAGATCGACACGCTCGAAGAACCCGAACCCAGCGAGGAACCAATGACGGTCGACGTGGACGCTTCGGCCGCGCAAATCGCCGATACGATCATTCGGCTTCTCGGCCGCTCGGTGACCGTTTCCGAAGGCGCGGCCGCGCAGCACAGCGAAACAGCGAGAACGCTTTGACCCGGCTCGACCCGCATATGCGTCGACGGAATGGCTCGCAGACGTCGCGGCGTAAACCGGCCAAGATCGCGCCGATAAAATCCCCCAACTCTCCGGCTATCCTGC
>JASHXZ010000413.1 GCA_030043285.1 Xanthobacteraceae bacterium
ATCGTCGAGCAATTCGACGCCACCACGGTGGTGCCGCACGGCTGGCACGCCTGCGTCGACCGGCACGGCAATCTGATTCTGAACCAAAAAAGCTGAGCACTCGCTCGCGCGACAAACTTTTCCCTCGTCATGCGCGGGCTTGACCCGCGCATCCATGCTGACGTGCCGCCGGTGAGAGCCTTAGTCAAAGTGTGTGCAGGTTCAGACTCAGCCTGGATTGCCGGGTCAAGCCCGGCAATGACGAACTTAGAGATGCTTGGTCTGTGATACGGCTCAGTTCTGCCAGCCGAAGGCGACTTTATCGAGCACGCGGGTGCCGAATTTTTCCGAGGAACGGGCCACCGCCTTGCCGCCGAGCGCGCGATAGAATTCGACCGCGTTCTCGTTTTCCGACAGCGCCCACACGATCAGCGAGCGGAGCGCGCTTTGCGCCAGATCGCGCCGCGCCGCGGTGAACAGCCGCCGGCCGAAGCCGAGGCCCTGGTATTCCGGCCGCAGATAGAGCTCGTAGATCTCGCCATCGTAGTACAGGCTGCGCGCGCGGTTGCGGCCGTAATTGGCATAGCCGGCAACCTTGTCGCCGAATTGCAGGAGCGCGATGCGGCTGCCTTTGCGGATGGCGCTGTCCCACCATGCCGGACCGCGGCGGGTGATGAGTTTTTCGAGTTCCGTCCCCGGAATGATGCCCTGATAGGCGGTCCGCCACGCTTCATCGTGGCATTCGGCGACCGCGGCGGCATCATTGGCCTTGGCGCGGCGGATTTCGATAAGGACGGTACTCATGGGGCGATCAAAGCAAGTGGCTCCGTGGGCTTCAAGAGCAGAGATTCATAGATCGTTAACGGTGTGGATTATTAGCGGAGTCGGGCCGTCTGCGCCATCGGGGCAAGGGCAAAAAGACAAGGCCTGCTCGCAATCTGCCGACCCTGTTGCAGGAGCGCCACGGTATGCGACAATTTGCGGCTGTGCATCACGCAGAGGCGACGCGATGACCGGCGCGATGCTAATTTGGCGGTGCCGAATGCGGCTGCGGCGCGGTGCGGCGGGCCGAGCGGCGAATCATACCCGCTCGACTTCCTTGCGCCGCTCGTCGCGCTTGCGCTCGGTGGGATCGAGCAGCTTTTTGCGCAGTCGAATCGACTTCGGCGTCACTTCGACCAGTTCGTCGTCCTCGATATAGGCGAGCGCCTTCTCCAAGGTCATGCGAATCGGCGGGGTGAGCCGTATGGCTTCGTCCTTGGAGTGGGTGCGGATGTTAGTGAGCTTCTTGCCCTTGAGCACGTTGACTTCGAGGTCGTTGCCGCGGGTGTGCTCGCCGACGATCATGCCGCGATAGACCTTCCAGCCCGGCTCGATCATCATCGGGCCGCGGTCTTCCAGATTCCACATCGCATAGGCGACGGCTTCGCCCTGATCGGTGGAGAGCAGCACGCCGTTGCGTCGGCCGGTGATCTCGCCGCGGTGCGGGCCGTAGGCGTGGAATAGTCGGTTCATCACCGCGGTGCCGCGGGTGTCGGTGAGGAGCTCGCCGTGATAGCCGATCAGCCCGCGCGTCGGCGCGTAGAAAATCAGCCGCACGCGGCCGCCGCCGGACGGCCGCATCTCGATCATCTCACCTTTGCGCTCGGCGAGCTTTTGCACCACCACGCCGGCGTGCTGCTCGTCGACGTCGATGACGACTTCCTCGATCGGCTCGAGTAGTTCGCCCGCGGGACCGTTCTGGAACAGCACCTTGGGTCGCGACACCGACAGCTCGAAGCCCTCGCGCCGCATGGTCTCGATCAAAATGCCGAGCTGCAGCTCGCCGCGGCCGGCGACTTCCATCGAATCCTTCTCGGTCGATTCGGAAATGCGCAGCGCGACGTTGCCTTCGGCCTCGCGCAGCAGCCGGTCGCGAATGACCCGGCTCTGCACCTTGTCGCCCTCGGTGCCGGCGAGCGGCGAATCGTTGATGCGGAACGTCATGGTGAGCGTCGGCGGATCGATCGGCTGCGCCGGCAACGGCTCGGTCACTTCGGGCGCGCACAGCGTATGCGACACGAACGCTTCCGGCAGGCCGGCGACGGCGACGATGTCGCCGGCGAAACCCTCGTCGATCGGTGCGCGCTCCAGGCCGCGGAACGCCAGCACCTTGGTGACGCGGCCGTCCTCGATCAGGGCGCCATGGCGGTCCAGCACTTTCACCATCTGGTTCGGCTTGACGCTGCCGGAGACGATGCGCCCGGTGACGATGCGGCCCAGATACGGATTGGCTTCCAGGATGGTGCCGAGCATGCGGAACGGCCCGTCCTCGACCTGCGGCGGCGGCACGTGGCGCAGCACCAGTTCGAACAGCGGCGCCATGCCGCGATCTTTCGGACCGGCGGCATCACCCGCCATCCAGCCCTGCTTGGCCGAGCCGTAGAGCAGCGGAAAATCGAGCTGCTCCTCGGTGGCGTCGAGCGCGGCGAACAGGTCGAAGACTTCGTTGGCAACCTCGGTCGGCCGGGCGTCGGGGCGATCGACCTTATTGATCACGACGATCGGCTTGAGCCCGACCTTGAGCGCCTTGGTGACCACGAACTTGGTCTGCGGCAACGGCCCTTCGGCGGCATCGACCAGCACCAGCACGCCGTCCACCATATTGAGGATGCGCTCGACCTCGCCGCCGAAATCGGCGTGGCCCGGCGTATCGACGATATTGATGCGGGTGTCGCCCCAAACCAGCGACGTCACCTTGGACAGGATGGTGATGCCGCGCTCGCGCTCGAGTTCATTGGAATCGAGCGCGCGCTCGGCGACCCGCTGATTGTCGCGGAAGGCGCCGGACTGCTGCAGCAGCCGGTCGACGAGCGTCGTCTTGCCATGGTCGACATGGGCGATGATGGCAATATTGCGCAAATTCATTACTGATCCCTTGGCTTTACTTGCAGCATCGCCGCGCACGGCGCTGCCGAGGTCGGCCGCGCTCGGTCCGCAACATCCGTTATGTCGGCGCTTTGAAAGGCGTATTACGACCGCGCCAC
>JASHXZ010000414.1 GCA_030043285.1 Xanthobacteraceae bacterium
TCTCGCCGCGCGCCAGCATCTCGTAGGTCTTGCTGTCATCGAGCGGGATCGAGGAAAGATCGACCTCGATACCGCGTGCTGCGATCAGCTTCACGGCTGTTTCGAGCACGGTCAGGGTCTTGAGTCCGAGAAAGTCAAACTTGACGAGGCCTGCCTGCTCGACCCATTTCATGTTGAATTGGGTCACCGGCATCAACGATTTCGGATCGCGATAGAGCGGCACCAGTTCGGAGAGCGGCCGGTCGCCGATGACGACGCCGGCCGCATGGGTCGAGGCATGCCGATGCAAACCTTCGAGCCTTTGGGCAATATCGAAGGCGCGCGCGATCAGCGGATCGCGGTCGCGCTCGGCCTGCAGGCGCGGCTCGTCGTCGATCGCCCGTTTGAGCGAAATCGGGTTCGCCGGATTCTGCGGCACCAGCTTGCATAACCGGTCGACTTGGCCGTACGGCATCTGCAGCACGCGACCGACGTCGCGCAGCACGCCGCGCGCCTGCAGGGTGCCGAAGGTGATGATCTGGGCGACGCAGTCGTGGCCGTATCGTTCCTGCACGTAGCGGACAACTTCATCTCGCCGCTCCTGGCAGAAATCGACGTCGAAATCCGGCATCGTGATGCGCTCGGGATTGAGGAAGCGCTCGAAGATGAGCCCGAAGCGGATCGGATCGAGATCGGTGATGGTGAGCGCGTAGGCGACCAGCGAGCCGGCGCCGGAGCCGCGGCCGGGTCCGACGGGAATGCCCTGCGCCTTGGCCCACTGGATGAAGTCGGCGACGATCAAAAAGTAGCCGGCATATTTCATCTTCACGATGACGCCGAGTTCATACTCAAGGCGCTCGCTATACGCGTCGGCGGCATAGCCGTGGGCGACACCGTGCTGCGCGAGACGCGCGGCAAGCCCGGCGCGGGCAGCCTGACGGAGCGCCTCGGGCTCCTCGTTGCCGATCGTCTCGTCGTCACGACGCCCACCGGAAAATCGCGGCAGGATGGGCGCCAGAGTGCGCGGTCGAAACGCGCAGCGCTCGGCGACCTCGATGGTTGCGGCAAGCGCTTCCCGCAGGTCGGCAAACAATTGCGCCATTTCGGCGCGGCTCTTGAAGCGGTGCTCGGCGGTGAGCTGGCGACGTTCGCTATCGGCGATCAGCCTGCCCTCGGCGATGCACAGCAGCGCGTCATGGGCTTCGTAATCGTCAGGCTTGGCGAAGAACGGCTCGTTGGTGGCGACGAGCGGCACGCCTTTGGCGTAAGCGAGTTCGATCAACGCCGGCTCGATGGCGCGTTCCGAGGCCGCGCCATGGCGCTGCAGCTCGATGTAGAGCCGGTCGCCGAACAGCAGTTGCAAAGTTTCACAACGCGCCGCGGCTAGCGCCTGCTGGCCGCCGGCAATGGCAAGGTCGAGCGGCCCACCCAACCCACCGCTGAGCGCGATCAGGCCTGCCGATTCGCCGTCGAACCACTCGAGCTTGATGCGGGGCCGCTCGTCTGCCGGGGTTTCGAGGTAGGCGCGCGAGCAAAGCCGCATCAAACGGCGATAGCCTTCTTCACGCGCGGCGAGCAGAACGAGCCGTGGAAGGCTTGAGTGCGTAACGCCGCCAGTGCCGGCCGCCCCACCGCGCTTCTCCTGATCGGCGAAATCGACGGCGAGCGTACAGCCGACGATGGGCTGAATGCCCGCACTCGCCATTTTTTCGGAGAATTCCAGCGCGCCGAACATATTGTCGGTATCGGTGAGCGCCAGCGCCGGCTGCCGGTCCTTCTTGGCGAGCTCTGCGAGCCGCGCAATCGTCATCGCGCCTTCGAGCAGCGAGTAAGACGAATGCACGTGCAGATGCACAAAGCGGGGTTCGGCTGGGGCGGGCATTTCTCGGCTTACCTAAACAGCGCGCGGCGATTCTGCCGAACCCGACGATGGCGCATCCTCCGCCGCGCTGTCGATGGCCGCGACCGAGTAGGCCGCGACATCCACAGCCATCTCGCCGCGGCCGCGCGGCAGCGGTCCGACCGCTGCCGTGCCGGGATCAGAAAATCAAATCACGCCAAGCACTTGTACCCACACCGCGATCGTCGCCACGAACAGCGCGATGGAGGTTAAGGCCGCCGCTTCCTCGACAACCATGCGAACCATGACCTAGGCTCCAATTAGAACATATAAGGAACATTGTTCATGGGACGTTCGGGGAGTCAAGAGTGCTGCTATGGCATTGGCGCGCACCACGTCCCCCGTTGGTAAACGCTTTATTGTGGAACTTCACGCCCGCGGATTTTGTTAGACTAGAAAAATTTGGTTGTACGGTAGGCGTTTGCGACGCCTGGTTACGGAATAAACGGAATAAAAAGCCGATCACGGGGTTCGCGGACCCATGCAAGAAGTCGATGAATTTCGAACCTACGCCGAGGATTGCCGGCGGATGGCGCGAACTGCGAGCAATCCCGACGACAAGCGCCGCTTGCTGGAAATGGCGACCGTTTGGACGTTGCTCGCCAGCGAGCGCGAAGCGCAGATCGACG
>JASHXZ010000415.1 GCA_030043285.1 Xanthobacteraceae bacterium
CGCAGCCAGCCTTTCGAGCCGTAGACCTGGAACGAAAAACCCGGCCCGGTGGTGGTCATGGTGCCGAGATAACCGGACATGCCTTCCTTCATGCGCAGGAGGATCGAGGTGGTGTCGTCGGCGTCGATCGGCGCGGCGCGGCGGAAGCTCTGCGCGAAAACATGATCGATCGGCCCGCACAGGTCGATCATGCCGTCGATGGCGTGCACGCCCATCGGCATCAGCCCGCCGAGCGGCGTCTCGGCCTTGTCGGCGCGCCAGTGCTGCGGATTGATTGACAGTGCATTGGCAGACGTCATGGTCGCTTCGACGTGCAGGACCGTGCCGAGCTCGCCCGAACGGATCATGTCGCGCAGCTTGGTCATTTCGGGATGGAAGCGGCGATTGTAGCCGAGCGCGAGCGTGATGCCGGCCTTGCGCGCGGCATTGACCGCATCCTCCGCCTGCTGCTTGGTCAGCGTGAACGGTTTCTCGCAGAACACGTGCTTTTTGGCGGCGGCGGCGGCGATCACCTGGGCCGAATGCATGGAATGCGGCGTCGCCAGTATTACCGCGTCGACGTTCTTGTCGGCGAGCAATGCTTCATAGTTCGCCGCGAGTGCGAATTTGCTCTTGTTGGCGAACGCCTCAACCTCCGGCGTGACGGTGCGGGTGGTGCCCGCCACGACGCGGATGGCGTCGCTGCCGATGGTCGCCTCGACCAACGTCTTGCCCCACCAGCCAAGTCCGACAATGCCCGCTTTGATCACGCGTCACTCCTCACTTCACTTCGGTCAACTATTTCGGCCACGTCAGCAGCGCCAGCGCTACACAAGCGAGCGCCCAAAACAGGCAATATTCGAAACCGCCGATCACCCAAATCCACTTGCGGGTGACTTTCCACGTCGCCGCACCGGCCACCAGCAAATGAAATGCGGCGATGGCTGCGACATAGGGGGTATAGATTCCGAACACCAGGCCGATGGTCAGGAACGCCTCGATCGTGCCGGCGATGTACATCCAGGTCGCCGGCGGATTGAATTTGGCGGCCTTGAAAAAGTTCAGCGTTGCCGGCTCGGTGAATTTGCCGACGATATGCGGGATGAAGAACAGCCCGCAGATCAGGCGCAGCACGACCACGCCGTTGCTGACATCGAACAAATGCGTCAGGCCGGACATGCGATCCCCCGCTTCCGCTTATTGTAGCCCGGATAGCAAAGCGAAATCCGGGACAATCGTCTAGGCTGGTATTTATTCTCCGCATTTCGCTGCGCTCACGCGGGCTACGGCCCATCCGCTACAGCACTTCGAACATCTGGTAGATCGGCCCTTCCGGCAGGCGATGGCCGACGCCAATGCTGATGACGTTGTTGAGCCAGCCGTATTTTTCCGACGAGGTTTCGAACGTCGCGGCGATGCGCAGATAATAGTCGGTGGCCTTGACAACTTCGCCGCGGGCGATGCGGTCGAGCACCTCCTTCGGACCCTGGCGGATGCCGGTATAAGGCATACCGATGATGGCGCCATCGTCGGTCTTGAGCACAATGCGGACATTGATCATCCAGGCGCCGTCGCCGGGCCGGATCGACTGCCAGTCGCTGCCGCCGCCGGGAAACAATTCGCCGCGCATCCGCTCGCCCTCGAACCGGCCGCCGGTGATGACGCCGACGCGGCGGTCGACGCCCGGCGTCCTGCCGACATTGATGGGCGGTGCGACGGCAAGCAGCAGCGTGAATAGCGGCTTGACCTTAAGCTCGTTCATTTCCTTCGGCAGAATTTCGGACAGCGGACGAGCATCGGCCACAGGCGACCTCCATAACTTAGCGACGGGCCTAATTGGGCCTTCGCAGCACCGTCACTGTCAATGTGCGCCGGCGCGCAAAGCCGAGATGTCCGTATAGTGAAGCAGCGCGGTCGTTATCGCTATAGATGTGCAGGAACGGCGTCTCGCCGCGATCGAGGATACTTCGCACCAGGGCGCGGACGAGCAGCGACGACAGACCGCGGCGGCGGTGATCCGGATGGGTACACACCGCCGAAATTTCGGTAAAGCCGTCGAATTTCATCCGCTCGCCCGCCATCGCCACCAGCCGGCCGCCGCTGCGGATGCCGATATACGTACCAAGCTCGATCGTGCGCTTGGCAAACGGCCCCGGATTGGTCAGTTCGACCAGCTGCATCATCTCCGGAACGTCCGTGGCGGTGAGATGCAGATAATCGTCGGTCGGCGGCGAAGGTGGGCGACCGTCATAAACCATCTGCTCGACGGTCTTCTGTGCGATGACGTCGAGGTTTGGCGCCGCGGTTACCGGTTCGCTGCCAAACAGGCCGACGACATCGCCTCCTTGCATCAGCGTACCCAAAGCTTGCAGCGCTTCATCCGAAGCGTCGCGGGTCGCGGCCATCAGCGCAACGTCCGGCGGATAGCGACGCGCCAGGTCGTTGGCCAATGCAAAAACCGAATGCGTGGTGGTCAGCGCCGACCAGGGCGGCCGTTCAAGCTGTTGCGGATCGGCACCCATCGCGTCTTGCCGCCTGTCTTAGCTGCCGCGATAGGTCGCATAGGACCACGGCGTCACCGACAGCGGCACGTGATAGCGCCCCTCCGGCTCCGCCACAGCGAAGCGGACCGGCACCACGCCGAGGAAAGGCGGATCGGCCATCGGCACACGCTGCCGCGCGAAATAATCGCTGACCGCAAAGCGCAGCTCGTAGGTTGCAATCGGGATCGGCATGCCGGTGAACAACGGTGCGTCGGTGCGGCCGTCGGCATTGGTCACCGCGCGCTTCAAAGTGCGCGCACCACCGTCGCCGATCTCGCACAATTCGATCGCCACGCCTTGCGCCGGCCGGCCGCTATGGGTGTCGAGCACGTGGGTCGAGAGATGGCCGTGCACGTTTAGCGGCCCGGGTCCGGTCACCCGCTGGTCGAGCCGGAGCGCGGCAATGCGGAAGATTTCGTCAAGCGCTGCCGCACGCTCGGCCGCAGTGTCGTTTTGCAGCCGGCGTTTGAATTCGCGCAGGATCGATTCCTTGCCGTGCCGGCGCACGCAGACGATGAACGGCATGGCAAACTTTTTGCGGTAGGCATTGTTCAGTTGATGAAATGCCGCAAATTCCTTCTCGCTCAAACGATCGAGCCCGGCGGCTACTTGCTCGGCGGTGGAGTCGGCGGAGAGCTTGCCCACGCGCGCGGCCTTGCCGGCGAGATCGGGATGGCCCTGGATCAACGCGCGCACCTTTGCCTCCGGCGCCTTGCGCACCGCATCAGTCATTGCCGCGTAGAGCGCGGCAACGCTCGTGAACGGCCGCGCCGCATAAGCTTCGTCAG
>JASHXZ010000416.1 GCA_030043285.1 Xanthobacteraceae bacterium
CGGTGATCGCGTACCGGCGCGATGACCTCGCTTATGTCATCGATCTGGCAAAACAGCTTCGCAGCAACGTCGAGAACGCGGCCGGGCTCGAACAAGGTTTCTGCCACGGCGACCTGCACGGACATAACGCCGGCTACGCAGACGAAACGTTCACGGTCTACGATTTTGATTGCTGCGGCTGGGGCTACCGCGCCTACGATCTGGCCGTCTTTCCCTGGGCGTTCGCAATCGGCGAAAATCCGAAGGAGCGAATCGAATCCATGGGACGAGCGTACCTGACGGGATATCTGCGTCATCGCGCCATGAACAGCGTCGATATCGCTGCGATCCCGACATTCGTGGCGATCCGGCAAATTTGGCTGACCGGGCTACACGTTGGACTGGCCGAGCGGTTCGGCTGGCGCTTTCTGAACGATCAATACTTCGACCGCCAACTCGGAGTGCTGCGCAATTGGCAAAAGAACTTTCTCGACCGTCCGGCCGAGGACTGGCTTTCCCGCGGATCGCCCTGATTACACCACCCGCCGTTCCGGCGTCGGCGTGAAGAAAACAAACAGATTGGCGATGACGATCGTGCCCGCCAGGAACAGAAACACGACGCTCAGCCCATAATGGTCGGCCAAGATGCCGCCGCTTATCGGACCGACCGCGGCGCCAAGCGCCTGGCTGCCGAACATGATGCCGATGCTGGTGCCCCCTTGGCCGGGTGGTGTGGCGTCGAGCAGCCAAGCCTGCAGCACGGAACGGACGGCAAACAAAAAGAAGCCGAGAAAGGCGACGAGAATCACGAAGACGTCGGAGTGTCCGGCGAACGCCATGCCGAGCAGCACCACCATGGTCATCGCCATGCTGCTGACGATGATGCGCTGGCGGCCCATCTTGTCGGACAGATGCCCGGCGATCGGCGTCATCGCAAAGCCGGCGGCCTGCAGCGAAAACATGCACAGCCCAACCCATTTGGGCGAATAGCCCATCTGCCGCGCCAGATAGAGCGGCAGGAACGTGAGCAGCGCGCTCTGCGTCATGGCGCGGAACGCCGAGCCGAGCGAAATCATGACCAGCGTCCGGTTTTTCAACAGCTCGCGCAAATCCTTCAGCCGTGCGCGGAGACCGGACGCGACCGGAACAGGCTGGCGCGCTGCGCCGCCTTCGCCGAGATTGAGACCGCCAACGAAGAACAGGATCGCACACGCCATCAGCATGCCGGGCACGATGTTGACGACGACGACACTGCGCCAGCTCATGCTCGCTAGCAGAAAACCGGCCGCAAGCGGCGCCAGCGCGTCGCCGACATTGCCGCCCATGCCGTGAATCGAAACCACGAAGCCTTTGCGCTGCGGAAACGATCGCGCCAAAAGCGGGATGGCAGTCGGGTGCCAGAAATTATTGCCGATGCCGACGAGCCCGGCGCAGCCGAGCAGCGTCCAATACGAGTGGGTGAAGCCCATCAGCAGGTACGGCGCGCCGACCCAGCACAGCGCCAGCGCCATCAGGATCCCCTTGCGCGCCACCGCGTCGGCAATCATGCCGCCCGGCACGTTGGAGAGCGATCCGCACACGAACTGGCAGGTCAGGATCGCGCCGATCTGGCCGTAGCTCAGGCCGAGCTCGTTACCGATCAGCGGCAGCAGCAGGTAGAAAGTGGCGGGATACCAATGCGTGAGCATATGGCCGAACGAGATCAACCATACGTCGGCGAACGGCCGCGATGCCTTTGCCGCGATGGCCGGAGCAGGGGCGGAGATTTCAAGCGTACTCATTGCGGAAGAGCTGCTCCGCCGAAGGGCGCCAAAGGGTGCGAAGGGCGCGCCGGCAGCGATCGTTTGTTTCAACCGGGACTATGCATCGCGTTGTTTTCTGTCAAGAAATTTTGCCGGACTGTTAGCGCGGGCATGCGCTTCGAGCGCAGGCCGGCCGCAAATGCGCATGGCGGCCCGTTGGGCCGCAGAAAAACGAAGACGGCGCAGCTCGCCCCCAAGCCGCACCGTCACCCGCGCGACAACGCGGGCGCGCTCTCGCTATGGGCACGATGACGTTACACGCCTTGGTGGAGGTAAGGTGTGATGTAGATCACACCGCCGCATGCCGCGGTCAGGCGGCCGCGCGCTTCTTGAGAACTTCGCGCTTGAGATCGCGGACGCGGGGCGACAGCTCGTCGTCCTTCGCCTTGATCAGGAAGGCGTCGAGGCCGCCGCGATGATCGACGGTCTTGAGCGCATTGGCCGAGATGCGAAGCCGCACCGACCGGCCGAGCGCTTCCGACATCAGGGTGACGTTCAAAAGGTTGGGCAAAAAGCGCCGCTTGGTTTTACGGTTCGAATGGCTGACGCGGTGCCCGATCTGGCGCGTCTTCCCGGTCAGCTCGCAACGCCACGGCATGACTGAAATTCCTCTAACGTTTTCCGCGCCCAGCGGCGGCTGGAAACAAACGGTCGGTGAAGGTTTGCGCAGGCTATAGAGTGGCTTGCCGGTCACCGTCAAGCGCACGCACCACTGGCCCCGCTTTGCGGGGCAGCAACCGCAGATTTAGCGAAAACCACAGAAACGACGTAATCCCCGACAAGAGACTTGCCGACTTCGGACTTGCCAAGCTCAGGCTTGCCAAGCTCAGGCTTGCCAAGTTCCGCACTGGCGTGCATTGGCCGGTGCTCCGCAGCGCCAGTACTCGATTGCTTGAGCCCCATAGGTCGGAATTCATTTCAAGGACAAAGCGTGCTGGCCCTTCCCCGTTGTGTGCCTCGCCATGACGCCAAGCCCAGCATGCCGGCCGCGGGAGCCGTAGCCGCTTGCCTGCTGGCGGCCCTCGCGGCGGACGCGAGCCACGCTGCAAATGCACAAGGTCGGCTCGAGGCCGAATACGTCGCCACGGTTTCAGGCATTCCGGTCGGCCACGGCACTTGGGTGGTGGAGATTTCCGACAACGCCTACACGGCCAATGCCAGCGGCTCGACGGCAGGAGTTTTGCGAATCTTCTCGGGTGCGCGCGGCACCGGCGGGGCGAGCGGGACCATGAGCGGCACCGGCCCGGTGCCGACCAATTATGCGGCGACCATTATCGACGACCGCCATGTCGACGAGGTGCACATCGCGCTGGCCGGCGGCAACGTGACCGACTTCAGCGCCGAGCCGCCGCTGTTGCCGCTCCCTGACCGCATCCCCGTGACCGAGGCCGATGTCCGTGGCGTCGTCGATCCGATGACCTCGGCGCTGTCGCGCGTGGCCGGGACCGGCGACCCGGTCAACCCGGCGGCCTGCCAGCGCAAGGTCCCCGTTTTTGACGGCCGCGTCCGCTACGACCTGCACAGCGAGTTCAAGCGTATCGAAACCGTCAAGGCGGAACACGGATACGAAGGACCCGCCGTGGTCTGCGCGCTCTATTTCCAGCCGATTTCCGGCTTTGTGCCCAACCGCGCGGCGGTCAAATACCTGATCACACTGCGTGACGCCGAAGTCTGGCTGGCGCCGATCGCCGGCACGCGCGTGCTGGTGCCGTTCCGGGTTTCAATGCCGACGCCGCTCGGCCCCGGCATATTGCAGGCGAAACAATTCGTCACGGTGGCCCAGCCGCCGCATGCTCTTGCCAAGAGCCAGTAAGTGGAAGCACTGTACGTGCTCGGGCCGGTGGCGCCGATGGGCGATCCGGCCGGCGCGGCGACGGCCCGCCATTCCCCGTTATCCACAGGAGGGGCACGCTTGACTCTTTGCGGAATCGCGACTGCGCGCCGCGTTAACGTTTCGGGCGTGGATGACGGGCCCGAAAAGCGCCGCCGACACCCCATGTGGTATTGCCTTACGTCGAGCTTGCCATATCTCGCGGTGAACAAAGTCGAACAGCTTGCGAGTCAGCGATTCGGCCGCGATTCGTTCCAGACTCGTTCCACATCTTAAGCACAGCGACCAACGGGGACCTTACATCGTCGCGTTATGATACAAAGGCACCCTCGCCGCGCCTTAAGGTCGACCCGTCGGATCGCCGCACCCCCTTTGACGACGTGAATGCCGGACAACTGAATGCCGATTTCGTTTTCGCCGCCTGCTGATCGTGAGCTACGTGCCCGCGGCGCCGGCGTCACCGCCGTCCTTGGCCCGACCAATACCGGCAAGACCCATCTCGCCATCGAGCGCATGCTGGCGCATTCGTCGGGGCTGATCGGGCTGCCGCTGCGGCTCCTTGCACGCGAAGTCTACAACCGCGCCGTCGAGCGCAGCGGTGCCGACGCGGTGGCGCTGATCACCGGCGAGGAGAAGATCAAGCCGCCGAATCCGCGCTTCTGGGTCGCGACCGTCGAGGCCATGCCGCGCGATCTCGACACCGCGTTCGTGGCGGTCGACGAAATTCAGCTCGCCGCCGATTTCGAGCGCGGTCACGTCTTCACCGACCGCATGCTGCATCGGCGCGGCCGCGAGGAGACGCTGGTGCTCGGCGCCGCCACGATGCGGCCGATCGTGGAGCGGCTCCTTCCCGGCGCCAGCATCGTCAGCCGGCCGCGCCTGTCGACACTGAGTTTCGCCGGCGAGAAGAAGTTGACGCGCCTGCCGCGCCGCTCCGCGATCGTCGCCTTCTCGACCGAGGAAGTTTACGCGATCGCCGAATTGATCCGCCGGCAGCGCGGTGGTGCGGCCGTCGTGCTCGGTGCGCTCTCGCCGCGCACGCGCAACGCCCAGGTCGAGCTCTATCAATCCGGCGAAGTCGATTATCTTGTCGCCACCGATGCCATCGGCATGGGGCTCAACCTCGATGTCGATCACATCGCGTTCGCGTCCGATCGGAAATTCGACGGCTATCAATTCCGCAAGCTCAACCCGGTGGAATTCGCCCAGATCGCCGGGCGCGCCGGCCGCGCCACGCGCGACGGCACGTTCGGCACCACCGGGCGGTGTCCGCCGTTCGAGCCCGAGCTCGCGCAGGCGCTCGAAGCGCACACGTTCGAGCCGGTCAAGCTCGTGCAGTGGCGCAATACCGATCTCGACTTCTCCTCGATCGGCGCCTTGCAGTCATCGCTGGCGGCGGCGCCGACCGAAACCGCGCTGGCGCGGGCCCCGGTCGCCGAGGACATTCTGGTTCTCGATCATGCCGCGCGCGAAGATGATGTGCGCGCGCTGACCACAACGCGCGCCGACGTCGAGCGCCTGTGGGACGTCTGCCAGATTCCCGATTACCGCAAGATCGCGCCGGCCAATCACGCCGAGCTCGTCGTCACCGTCTACGGCTTCCTGATGCGCGACGGCCGCATCGACACCGACTGGTTCGCCCGCCAGGTCGCAACGGCGGATCGCACCGACGGCGACATCGATACGCTGTCGACCCGCATCGCCCATATCCGGACCTGGACTTTTGCGGCCAACCGGCCGGATTGGCTCGCCGATCCGGAACATTGGCAAGAGGTGACGCGCGGCGTCGAGGACAAGCTGTCCGACGCGCTGCACGAGCGGCTCACCGAGCGCTTCGTCGATCGCCGCACCAGCGTGTTGATGCGGCGGCTGCGCGAGAACGCCGAACTCGAACCGCAGATCAACAAGACCGGCGAAGTGGTGGTCGAAGGCCACGTCATCGGCCGGCTCGACGGTTTCGTCTTCGTGGCCGACACCTCGTCGGGCGGATCGGAGGCCAAGGCGCTGCAGAACGCCGCCCAGAAGGCGCTCGCCGGCGAAATCGCCGCGCGCGCCACGCGGCTTGCGGCGGCGCCCGACGAGCAATTTATTCTGGCCGCGGACGGCACGATCCGCTGGACCGGCGCGCCCGTCGGCAAGCTGTTCGCCGGCGAGGAGCTGCTACGGCCACGGCTGCGTCTGGTCGCCGACGAGCAGCTCACCGGCGCGCCGCGCGATGGCGTGCAAGAGCGGCTCGATCGCTGGCTCAAGAGCCATGTCGAAAAAGTACTCGGGCCGCTCTTCGAGCTTTCCGCGGCGGCTGACATCAGCGGCATTGCGCGCGGCGTGGCGTTCCAGGTCGTCGAGGCGCTCGGCGTCCTGGAGCGGAGCAAAGTTGCGGACGAGGTCAAGGGGCTGCAGCAGCCTGAACGCGCGACTTTGCGCAAATACGGCGTGCGCTTTGGCGCCTATCACGTCTACACGCCGGCCCTGCTCAAGCCCGGCCCGCGCGCGCTCGCCGTCCAGCTCTGGGCGCTGTCCCATGGAGAGGCGCAGACGCAAGCGATCGACGAACTGTCGCATCTGGCGTCAAGCGGCCGAACCTCGATACCTGCGAATCGCGAGATCGATCCGGCGCTCTATCGCATGGCCGGCTATCGGGTATGTGGCGAGCGCGCGGTGAGAGTCGATATTCTGGAGCGGCTCGCCGATCTGATCCGGCCGGCGCTGGCGTGGCGCGAGGGCGCGCCCGGACCGAAGCCAGCCGCGGCGTTTCCCGGCGGCGGCTTTACCGTCGTCAACGGCATGACCTCGCTGATCGGCGCCGCCGGCGAAGATTTTGCTTCGGTATTGCGCTCACTCGGCTACCGCATGGAGCAGCGGCCGAAGCCACCCGAGCCGGTGCCGCCGCAGAAACAGGCGGAGCAGCCGACTGAAGGTGTGGCTCTATCGGACGCCCCTGCATCAGAAGATCCTGCTGCATCGGATGCCGCTGCATCGGAAGTCGCTTCATCGGATGCCGCTGCACCCGATGGCGCTTCATCAGATCCCGCTGCCTCGGAAATCGCTGCTCCGGACGCGGCGGCTGTTTCAGACGAGGTGGGAACCTCCGACACCGGTTCGGCACCGCCTGAAATTCCATTGCCGGTGTCACCCGAAATTCCATCGTCTGCATCGGCTGAAACTCCACCGCCAGCGTCGACCGAAGGTCAATTGGCCACGGACGAACCGGAAGCCGCAGAGGCGGCCGGGACCGAAGCCGAGCCGACGACAGAACCGGTCGTCGCTGCCGAACTTGCCGAAAGCGCTGATGGACCGACGGCTGCTCCGCCGCAGGAGACTTCCGCCAGCGCGCCGGAAGGCGAAGCCGCAACAGAGCCCGCACCCACTGCGGCACAGCCGGTCATGGTCGAGGTCTGGCGGCCGAGCCGGTCCGATAGACCGCGACGTCCGCGCGAGCGCCGCCGCGACAGCCGCGAGCAGCACCGCACGCCGATGCGGGCCGAAGTGGGGGCGCCGGCAGAGCAGGCTCAGGGGCAGGCTGCGGAACCGCAGGCCACAGACGCCGACAGTACCCCATCCGGCCGGCCGGAACGGCCGCCGCGTCACGGTCGACGCCCGGACCGCGAGCACCGTCGGGATCGCCCCGACCGGCCGCCGCGTGAGCAGGACCGGCGCCCGCCGCGGCCGGCTCGATTCG
>JASHXZ010000417.1 GCA_030043285.1 Xanthobacteraceae bacterium
TTGCCGCCGCGGCGCCGCCAAGCGACGTCACGACCGCGACGCGGACCAGGTCCAGCGACTGCGAGCGGTGGCCGATCCAAACGCCGCCCGCTATCGCGCCGACGCCGGCAGCCGAGGCCAGAATCGAAAATCCTCCGGCGCCCAGATGGAAAATCTGCCCGGCAAATCCCGGCAGCAACTGGTTGAGCGGCCGCCCGCCGATACTGATAGCCATCAGCAACAGCAGCATCGCGGCAATGGCCGGATGGCTGGCGGTATAACGGACGCCGTCCTTGAACTCGATCGAAAATGTGCGCCGCTTGCGCGGCTTCGGGTCGGCGCCGTCGATCCTGACCCACAGCAGCGCGACCAGAAACGCCACATAGCTTATCGCATTGGCCGCAAAGGCCGCGGCAATGCCGGACCACACCATGACCAGACCCGCGAGCATCGGCCCGATGAAGCGCGCAATGTTGAAAATCACCGAATTGATCGCCACCGCCGCGGCCAGATCGGTCTCGGCGACCAGCGATGGCACGAGCGCAAGCCGCGCCGGCTGATTAAAGGCGACCACTGCGCCCTGAAATCCGGTCAATCCGATCAGCGTCCAGATATTGAGGTGATGAACGGCCGCCAGCACGAACAGCACCATCGCCTGGACCAACGAAACGAACTGGCTCGTTCGCACCACGGTCAATTGATCGGCCCGGTCGGCAAACGCGCCGGCCAGCGGACCGACCACGAGTCCGGGAAAGAAGTCGGCGAACGCCAGGATACCGAGCCAAAGCCCGGAATGCGTCAGTTCCCAGGTCAACCAGCTCACCGAAATCCGCTGCATCCATGTGCCGATCAACGAGACGGCGTTACCGGCGGCATAAATACCGTAGGTAGTATTCTTCAGCGGCAGCGTGAGCCCGGTTTGCGAAAATGACGGCATCGGCCTCGATCAGCATGGCGAGTGGAAACCGGAAACCAGCATATACCAGCGCATCGCCCCGGCATATCGTTTATCGCGCCGGCCGCGGCGGCCGCGTACTCCGCATCGGCATCGACGACAAACTGCCGCGCCACGATCCGATGTCGGCATTCGCAAGCGAACAAGCTCTCCGCTCGATCAGTCGCGCTTGCTGACAGATGCCCCAACAGCGCGCGCCGCGGCAGACGCCAACCTGCCCAATTTCGTGACGCCCTTTTCGATGCGCTCATCCCAGCCGTGCCCGCAGCTCAGCCGCAGACAATGACCGTAGCGGCCGCTGACCGAGAACGCGTCGCCCGGGACAAAGCAGATCCCGTTCTTCAGCGCCTCGTCAAACAGCGCCGCGGTCCGCACCGACTTCGGCAGTTCGACCCAGAGCACGAAGCTGCCGGCCGGGCGGCTCACTCTGGTGCCGTCGGGAAACGACCGCTCCACGGCGCGACTCATCCGACCGATCGTATCTTCGAAGGCGCGCCTGATCCGGCGCAGATGATTGTCGTAACCGCCGGACGACAGGAAATCGGCAAACGCGGCTTGCAGCAAGGGCGGGCCGGACAGCGTGAACGCCAGCTTTCTTTCCAGGGCGCTTTGCATTTGCGCCGCCGTCTTTGTCACCATCCAGCCGATGCGGTAGCCCGGCGCGACGGTCTTGGAGAACGAGCTGCAATAGATGATGTCGTGCGCGGATCGGTCGAGCGCGATGAACGGCTGCGGCCGTTGCGCGCCGAAGTAGATTTCACCGTTGATGTCGTCCTCGATCAGCGGAACGCGGTATTTGGCCAACAGCGCCAAAACCTTCAGCTTCTTTTCGTTGGGCATGGTGCAGCCCAGCGGATTGTTGAAACACGATGAAAAAAGGCAGGTGTTGACGGCTTTGCGCTCGAGCGCGCTCTTGAGCGCCGCCAGATCGATGCCGTCGGCGGCGTCGGTGGGCAGTTCCAGCGCCTTGAGGCCGTGGGCTTCGAGCGAGCGCAGCAAGCCGAAATAGGTCGGCGACTCGATGGCAACCGTATCGCCGGGTCGCGTCACGACGCTCAACGCCAGCGCAACCGCCTCCATGCAGCCGGACGTGATGACGATGTCGTCGGGCGAAACAACCGTACCCCAACGCACCGCGCGGCGCGCGATCTCCTGGCGCAGCCGCAGCTCGCCTTTTGGCTCGCTATACGTGTTGTAATGCATTCCCTTGGTGCGCGCCGCGCGCGCCAGAAAGCGATCGAGGCGCGCTGCCGCCAGCAGTTCGGCGCTCGGGATGGCGGCGCCCAGCGGCACGAACCGCGGGTCTACCGAGTATTGCATCAGCTTCAACAGCGTCGCCGAGACGACGACAGGAGCGGCCTTGCCGGGCGGATTGGAAATCGCCGGCGTTTCGAGGCGAAGCGCCGCGCGCGAGGCGACGTAGTGGCCCGACTGCGGCCGCGCTTCCAGAACGCCGCGGTCCTCGAGCAGGCGATAGGCCTGCAGCGCCGTCGAGAGGCTGACGCGCTGCTGCTGGCTGATCTCGCGCAGCGACGGCGCGCGCGACCCCGGGCTGAGCGTCCCGGAATCGACCAGCCCGGCGATCACATTCGCCACCGCCTCGTAACGGAAATGCGGATGTGTCGGCACGTCAGGCCCGCTCCCGCCGCCCTTTCCCAACCCGTACAGATCGCGGCAGCATAACTGTTATGGATATAATTTCAATTGCCTGTATCTGTTATGGTCGGTGGTTTTTCTTACAAAGCGGATCCAGCCCATCGCCTAATACGCCGAGATATTCCGCCAAAGAGGCAGAGCATGAGCGAGACCGCCAAAGCGAAACCCGCGACGCGAAACGCGTCCCGGTCGACGCGGCAAGCGACACGCTTTGAGGATGACGCCGAGCACGCGCTGAAGGAGATCGTCGCCGTCGCCGCCAAATCGGCTGGCCAGGGCGACGACGGCGCAAGCGTCTCGCGCGAAAAGCCGACGAAGAGTGCGCGCTAGGCTCAATCGCTCAACTGCGCGATGCCGGGCAGCACGTAGCGTGAGACGTCGGTCGAGCCCTGGAATTCGCCGAGCTGTTTCACGGCGGCGAGCAGCGCCGACATCTTGCTCCTGGATATCTGGCCGGTCGGCTCGAAATACGGCCGGCTGCGCAGGAAATCGTAGGTCTTGCCGATGACCTCTGGCTTAAGCTTGCTCGCCTCGACCATGATGTCGATCGCCTCCTGGCGGTTCTTCGGATCGAGGAACCATTGCACGCTCTTGGTGTGCGCATCGAGAAACCGCCGCAGCGCATCGGGATGCTTCGACGCCCAATTGGTATTCACCGCGGCGCCGGTGAACGGCAGATCGCCGGCGTAGTCCGCGACCAGGCCCAGATTGCTGTAGCCCTTTTCCTCGGCGCTCAAGCTGAACGGCGGCAGCAGGATGGTGGCATCGACCGCACCCGACATCAGCGCGTTGAAGCGCGCGCCGGTGGCGCCGGCATAGACGTAATCGACTGCACTCGGCTCGACATGATGCGGCACCAGCATGCGCTCGACGTAGATCTTGGTGATGCCGGTCGGCGCGTCGATCATGATGGTCTTGCCGCGCAAGTCCTCGATTTTCTTGTACTGCGCCTTGGCCTCGATGGCGTAGGGCGGCATCTGGATCTCCAGCCG
>JASHXZ010000418.1 GCA_030043285.1 Xanthobacteraceae bacterium
AACACTATCTCGCAATTCTACCTGGCGCCGGCCGGCACAACGAATTGGGGACCGAACCAGTGCAAAAACGACAAGGACGGCGCCGTCGATACGGACGAGCGGCTGCGAATAACCGACGTCTCGTCAGGTAGTTACGATGCCAAACTGGTCGATAGCACCGGCCGCACCTGTATTGTTCACAATGTCAAAGTGCAGGCGGGCGGCATTTTTACGATTGACGAAAAAGACCTCACGTCATGCACGCATTGAGTGGCGATATACCGCCAGATAGGCGCAGCTCTTGCATGTCCGCCGCAGCATAAATAGCTGACAAGCGCACGCCTGATCGGAGGTCTCCCATGATTTCGCGTCGCAATGCCATGTTCGCGACCTTTGCAGGTCTTTGCGCGGCGGCTGCCCCTGCCATCGCCGACGCCGAGAAATCGCCGGTCGCCCAATTCGACACCGACAATGACGGCACCGTCGATCTTGCCGAAGCCAAGAAGGCTGCAGGCGCTACGTTCGACAGGCTTGATACCGACAAGGACGGCACTCTGACGCTCAAGGAGCTGCACGGCCGGCTCAGCCGCAAGGAGTTCGCCGCCGGCGATCCCGACCACGACAAGACGCTGAGCAAGGACGAGTACCTTGCCGTTGTCGAGCAGCGCTTCAAGGCAGCCGACCCGGATAACGACGGCACCATCAGCGAGGCCGAGTTCAATACCCGCGCCGGCCAGGCGCTGCAGCGCTTATTGCATTAGCGAGCGCTTGTTGGAGTGATCTGACGCGCCCGAAAACTGCGCCGGCTCCAAACATTCGCGCTCACAACACTGCGGCGGCCGCGGCTCGCCCGGCCGTCCGACCTGAAAATATACAACCACCAAGAAACGTTCCTTCCAGCGCGGCATAGCCGTGGACGCCACCGCCGCCGAATCCCGCCGCTTCGCCTGCAGCATAAAGTCCCGGCACCGGCCGGCCGTCCGACGCCAGCACGCGACTGTCGAGATCCGTGTGCAGGCCGCCCAGGGTCTTGCGCGTCAAAATATGCAGCCGAACCGCGATCAGTGGACCGGCGGCAGGATCGAGCAGTCGATGCGGTCTCGCGGTGCGCAGCAGTCTATCGCCGATGTATCGGCGCGTCGCACGAATGGCCGTGATCTGCATGTCTTTGCAATACGGATTGTCGAGCTGGCCGTCACGGGCGGCGATCTGGCGTTCGACGGTTTCCACGTTCAGGAGTGGTCCGCCGCCGACCAGCGCATTCATGCGACTAACAAGCTTTACGAGATCGCGCTCAATGATGAAATCCTCGCCCTTTTCCATAAAATCTCTTATTGGACGAGGGATACCCTTGGCGGCTCGTAGCAGCACACTCCACCACTTTGCCTCCGTCAAATCGGGGTTTTGCTCCGAGCCGGATAACGCGAATTCCTTTTCGATTATTTTTTTGTTCAAGATGAACCAAGAATGATCGTAACCCGTCGCGGTTATGTATTTCAGCGCACCCAGGGTATCGAAGCCCGGAAAAAGCGGGACCGGAAGCCGTTTGCCGCATGCGTCGAGCCAGAGCGGGGATGGACCCGACAAAATGCGTATGCCGTGCGACGTCCAGATCGGGCTGAAGTTCTTGATGCCCTCGACGTAATGCCACATGCGATCGGGATTGATAACCGCGCCGCCCGCGGCCTGCGCGATGGCCAGCATGCGGCCGTCGACATGATCGGGGACGCCTACGATCATCCGCTGGGGCGGCGTCCCCAAGCTCGCGGGCCAATTCTGGCGAACCAGTTTCTCATCGCCGCCGATGCCGCCGGCGGCAATGATGGTCGCCTGCGCTCTGAGTTCGAAACGACCCACGACGTCGCGCGAACTTTTACGGCCGCGCTCAACAGGCGATGGCGCCAGCACGTCGCCGCGGACGCCCTCGATGGTCGCGCCGCCTATCAATTGGTCGACGCGGTGACGAAACTTGAGGATCAGCCGGCCGTCCTTTGCGGCGGCAAGCACACTGCGGACAAACGGCGCAATAACGCCGGGTCCCGTCCCCCGCGTCACATGAAAACGCGGCACCGAATTGCCGCGGCCGGTGGCGTGGTAGCCGCCGCGTTCGGCCCAACCCACCACCGGAAAGAACCGGACACCCCGTGCGCGTAACCACGATCTCTTCTCGCCGGCGGCAAAGGCAACGTAAGCTTCAGCCCATCGTCGTGGCCAGAAATCCTCTTCGCGATCGAAACCAGCCGTACTAAGCCAATCTTGCAGCGCGAGAGCATGGCTGTCGTGAATACCCAGCCGCTTTTGCTCCGGCGAGTTGACGAGGAAAAGACCACCTAATGACCAAAACGCCTGACCGCCGAGCGACTGTTGCGGCTCCTGCTCTACGATTATGACGCTCTTTCCGGCACTCGCCAGTTCGGCTGCTGCGACCAGGCCGGAAAGTCCTGCGCCAACTATGATCACGTCGGCATCACAGCGCATATCGCGGGAACCTCTCGGAGGCCGCGCTTTTCGGGCGACATCCGATCTGACTGTATCAATAATTTCGAAGCCGCGACGATGCTAAGGCAAACGCTCAAGCGGCTCTGGACCCGGCGCAGCCTTTCGCCGTTTTTCCCTGCAACGGCAGGATATGGTTCTCACTTCGCCCGCGTCCACGCTTGCGACTTGCAGATGAAACCCAGGGCGCAGCCCTTCAGCTCGGCACTGTTCGCGCCGGTCATGGTGAAATAACCCGTGTAGGTGTTGCCGTCCTTGGGATTGTAAACCTGACCTTTCCATTGATCGGCCGTGCCGCTCGGCTTCAGGCCGAGCACGATTTCGACGCCGAGCAATGGCCGATTGCGCTTGGCGGCATCGGAATTGTCCTTGTCGGTCTTCGGCTTTCCTGTCTTAGGGTCGTTCGGTTCTTTTAGCCACACGATGCTGCCGCAGATCGCATTGCCGCAATTGGCAATGCGGACTTGGCTATCGTTGCCTTCCGTATACCAGGTGCCCAACGGACTAGCGGTCGCCGCGGATGCGAGCCCGATCATCTTCGGCCCCGCCATCACTGCCGCAATTGCCACCAGCCAAAGCGCTGCTGCGGTCACGCGATTGATTCTCACCAGATCCTCCCCATTCCGTGCCATGGAGCCGGGATTTTCCCGAATAGCTCCCAGTCAGATGTGAATATTCGCGCTTTTGCCGGCCTTGTTGCAAGACCGAAGTGCCGATGAGCCGGCTGCGTTGAGCGCGCCGACCTTAAGACAGTGTCTTTCAGACGGTTCAATGTCGTCGCCAAAATATGCGCCGCAGCTTTAACCGCCGCCGCGCCAACGCCAATGCCCGCTGCGCCGCCTTCCGCTTGCTCAACGCGCGCTTGGCCTGCGGATAACAAACACGCAACACCATAGGACGAGGAATGCCAAAGCTCGCGCTTGACAGATCGCGAAAGCGACTTACGCTCGATTGGACTGGACGACTGGAGGCTAGGCGACGCATTCTAGCGTAGGTTGCCGATGCACACGCCAGCCGATCGAGTCGCTGCCCGCTCCGAGATTTGCGCCTTCGCCGACCGCCAATGGCGGCATCGCGCACGCAGCATAGACGGGGCGCGGCGCCCAAGGGAGGAAACACATGAGTTTGGTGGCGAAACTGAAAATCAGGCCGGCGGTGGTCGTTGCCGCCGCGGCTGCGGTGGCGTTGGCCGGCTTGCTGTTTGCATCCGGCGCGAGGACG
>JASHXZ010000419.1 GCA_030043285.1 Xanthobacteraceae bacterium
GAGCAAGGCGGCGTCATCCTGCGATCCTTGAAACAGCTTGATCCGCGGATGCGGCGGCAGACGCTTTTCCGCGATGTCGATGCTGGTGATCTGCGCGTCGGGAAAGTAGTCCGCCCACATCGCCAGCGACGCGCCGCCCGAAGTCTTGAGGTCATAACCGCCGACGCCGATTTCCAGCAGCCGGATCGGCCGATCGCGCAGCCGCGAAAACAGCTCGTGATATACCGGCGTATAGAAATGAGGTCCCCATTTGTCGGTGCCATGGTGGATGGCAAGCCGGGTCAGCGGATCGATGATGTCGTCCATCGCAACTCCGTTACCTGCCGATGCAAATTTTGTAAAGTCAACGAAAAAGCCGCACCATACATACGCGGAAAGCCGGGTCAGGCCGAATGCAAACCGAGAGGTTTACCGGAGCAGCAAACGCCGATAGCTTGCCCGGCATGTCGGGACAAAGCTTTGTGCTGTCGCGCGCGGCATTTCCGTCGAACATGAGTTGAATTCCATGTCGCGGCAGCGATCAACGTCTTCGGCGATTGGAGACGTCCAAAACGCCTTTACTCTGCACCGCCAAGGCCGCCTGGCCGAGGCCGAATCGGCCTATGCCGCATTGCTGGCGCGTCAGCCCAAGCATTTCGATGCGCTGCATCTGCTTGGAATGCTCAGGATGCAGCAAGGCCGGCCCGACGAGGCGCTGCGTCTCGGCAAGAGCGCCGCTCGCCTGCGAGCGGATGCGCCGGAGGCGCTGGTGCTTTGTGCAGTGGCCTTGAGCGCACTCGGCCGCCGCGACGAGGCGCTCGCCAAATACGACCGGCTTGTCGAACTGCGGCCTGAAGACGCCGATTGTCATCTCAACCGCGGCGTATTGCTTGCGCAAATCGGACGCCATGAAGCGGCCCTTGAAAGCTACGATCGCGCGTTGGCGATCCGGCCGGACCATGGTCCGGCCCTGCTCAGCCGCGCCAATGCACTCGCGCAGGGCAACCGTTTTGCAGAAGCGTGCCTGGACTACGAGAAACTGCTGCGGCTCGTGCCAAATCACGTTCAAGCGCTTGGCAGTTACGCCGACGTGCTGTGCCTTCTTGGCCTACACGACGAGGCGGTCGCGCCTTACCAGCGGGCCCTGTCGCTGAAACCCGATAACATCGCGGTCCTCAACAATTACGGCAATTCGCTCGTCGAGCTGCGGCGCACCGAGCAGGCGCTGGCATGCTTCGATCGTGCCCTGTCGCTGGCGCCGAACGATCCCGAACTCCTGTTCAATCGCGGCAACGTGCTGGCCGCCCTGGAGCGCGCAGAAGAGGCGATCGCCAGCTACGATCGCGCGCTCGCCGCCAGCCCCAACCGCGCCGACATCCTGAGCAACCGCGCCAATGTGCTCGGCGCGAATCGTTACGAGGAAGCCGTCGGCGATTACGAACGCGCATTCGCGCTCGACCCGCGTCATCCGCATGTCTTCGAAGCGCTGAGCTTTCTCGCGCTTGACGCCTGTAATTGGCCGAAAGCCGCGCGCCTTGCCGAGATTGCCGAGCCGGCCATTGCGGACAAAAGCCACACGATCGGGATCACGTATCCGCTGTTCTATTTCGGCAATCCGTCCTATCTGCAAATCTGCGCGCGAGACTATCTGCAGCGCAGCCTGCCGCCGAACAGCAAACCGCTGCCGCCCCGCTCCGCCGCGAAGTCCGACAAGCTGCGCGTAGCGTATCTCTCTTCGGACTTTCGCGGTCACGCGGTCGCCACCTCGATTGTCGAGTTGCTCGAGCGTCACGACCGCACCGAGTTCGAGTTTCTCGGGTTGTCGACCAGCCGCGACGACGGCAGCGCCACAGGCGCGCGCATCGCCAAATCGTTCGACCGCTTTCACGACGTGTCATCCAGATCCGATCGGGCAATCGCAGAACTGATCGGAAAGCTCGACGTCGACATCGCAGTCGACCTGAACGGGCTCACGCGCGGCAACCGTGTCGGGGTTCTGGCGCTCCGGCCGGCGCCCGTTCAGGTTCTCTATCTCGGCTTTGCGAGCACAACAGGCGCAGATTTCATCGATTACTTTCTCGCCGATCCGACCGTATTGCCATTTTCCGAGCAGGCTTATTTCAGCGAGAAGATCATCCACTTGCCGGACTGCTATCATCCCAGCGACACGACACGACAAATCGCGCCGGCGGTCCCCACGCGAGCCGAGCTTGGACTGCCGGAACATGGCTTCGTGTTTTGCTGCTTCAATCGCAGCTTCAAGATTAGTGCGAGCATTTTCGAGGTTTGGACGCGCATCCTGCGGCGCGTGCCCGAAAGCGTGCTGTGGCTGCCGAAGATGCACGATGCCGCCATGGAAAACCTCCGCGGCGAACTCGCCGCGCGCGACCTCGATCCGGCGCGGCTGATATTTGCGCCGCGGCTGGAACGCATCGAGGACCACCTCGCCCGCCATCACCGCGCCGACCTGTTTCTCGATACGCTGCCTTACGGCGCCCACTCGACCGCGCTCGACGCGCTCTGGGCCGGATTGCCGCTTGTCACTTGCGTCGGCGCCGCGTTTGCCAGCCGGGTCGGCTCGAGCCTGCTCAAGGCCGTCGGCCTGCCCGAAATGATTACGACGAGCCTCGACGAATACGAGGCGCTGGCCGTGAAGCTCGCCACCGAACCGGCCTTGTTGCACGGCA
>JASHXZ010000420.1 GCA_030043285.1 Xanthobacteraceae bacterium
CGCCGACACCGCGGTCATTCCCTACGGCCAGGGCGGCTTCGCCAGCCGGCAGACCGTCACCGCCGGCTCGTCGGTGCACATGGCGGCGGTCGCGGTGCGTGAGAAAGCGTTGAGCGTGGCCGCGCATCTGCTGGAAACGTCGGTCGAGGATTTGGAGCTGCGCGACGGCCGCGTCGAGGTGGTCGGCGCCCCTGGCAGCGGCTTGTCGCTGCGCGAAGTGGCGGAAGCGGTCTCCGGCGTGCCGGGCTATGCGATGCCGGGTAAATTCGAGCCTGGCCTCGAGAGCATGCAAAGTTTTTTGCCGAGTGCGCTGACCTACGGCATGGGCTGTCATGCGGTCGAGGTCGACGTCGACATCGAAACCGGCCGCGTCGGCATCGTACATTACGTCGTGGTCAACGATTCCGGCCGGTTGATCAATCCGATGATCGTCGAGGGCCAGCTCGTCGGCGGCACCGTGCACGCCATCGGCAACACGCTGTACGAATGGATGCGCTATAGCGATGACGCGCAGCCGCTGACCACCACGTTTGCCGATTATCTCCTTCCCACCGCGACCGAGGTGCCGAACATCGATCTGCATTTCTTGCAATCGCCGTCGCCGCTCAACCCGCTCGGCGTCAAGGGCGTCGGCGAATCCGGCTGCGTGCCGGCCGCCGGCGCGATTGTCGCCGCGGTTGAGGACGCGGTGTCGCCGTTCGGCGTCACCATCGGCGAATATCCGGTGACACCGCCGACGCTGTTTGCTTTGATCGCGGCCGCGCGCCGTTGAGTTCCGTTCCGGAGGTTTTGTCATGAACGATATCCCGCGTCTGTTGCCCTGGATCGGCGGCACGGCTGACGCCGCCGGTGCGCAGTTTTCGCCGCTGGTGTCGCCGATCGACGAGACCGTCGCCTCGCACATGGTCGAGTCCGATACCGGCATTGTCGACGCCGCCGTCAAACACGCGCACCGCGCCTTTGTGGCGAACCAGGAGGCGACCACCGCCAAGCGCCTCACATGGCTCGCCGCCGCGGCCGACGCCATGGATCAGATCGAAGCCGAGCTGGTGCGTTCGCTGATCCGCGTCATCGGCAAGCCGCGGCGCGCCGCGACCTTCGAGGCCAAGCGCGCCGGCGCCTTCATCCGCGCCTGCGCGGCGCAGTTGCCGCATCTCAACGGAGAGGTGCTGCCGCTCGACGTTGCGGCGAATGGCGCCGGCCGGTTCGGCTTCACCACGCGCATCCCGTATGGCGTTGTCGCCGCGATCACGCCGTTCAACGGACCGGTCAATCTGCTCATCCAGAAAGTCGCGCCGGCCATCGCGGTCGGCAACGCGGTGGTGGTCAAGCCATCGCCGCCCGGCACCGAAGTCGCGCTCTTGATGGCGCAGGCGATGAAGAAAGCCGGACTGCCGGACGGCTTGTTCAACGTCGTGCCGGGCGGGCGCGAAACAGCGAAGCTTCTGGTAGCGCATCCGCTGGTCGCCGCCGTCACGGTGACCGGCTCGACCGCGGCCGGCAATGAGCTCGCGCGCGCCGCGGGCGCCAAGAAATTTGTCGGCGAGCTCGGCTCCAACGCCGCCAACATCGTCTGCGCCGATGCCGACCTTGCCGACGCCGCAACCCGCATCGCCGGCGCCGCCTTCGAGGCAAGCGGCCAGCAATGCATCTCGGCGCAACGCGTCATCGTCGAGCGCGCGGTGTTCGAGCGCTTCCTCGAGCAGTTCGTAGCCGCGGCCAAGAAACTGAAGGTCGGCGATCCCGAGGATACCGCAACCGATGTCGGACCGATGGTGTCGAGCGCCGCCGCCGACCGAGTCGAGGCGATGATCGCCGACGCGGTCCAAAAGGGCGCCAAGCTCGTGCTCAAGCCGGAGCGCCGCGGCGCCATTCTGGGTCCGGCGATCGTCGCCGAAGCGCCAGCCGAGGCGCGGCTGATGCGCGAAGAAGCGTTCGGTCCCGTGGTCGTGGTGCAGCCGGTGGCGAACGTCGACGAGGCGCTTGAGCTCGCCAATTCGTCGGAGTTCGGCCTCCAAGGCGCGTGCTTCACCAAAAGCCTCGACACCGCGTTCAAGGTGTCGCGCAAACTGCGCGTCGGTTCGCTGTGGATCAATGACGCCAGCCGCTTCCGCCTCGACACTTATCCGTTCGGCGGCGTCGGCGCCTCCGGCTTTGGCCGCGAGGGCGTGCGCTACACCATGGAAGAACTGTCGCAGTGGAAGTTCACGGGGATGCGGCTGTGACCAAAAAAGTCGGGCTGATCGGTTACGGCGGCATCGCGCGCGACGCTGTTGAGGCGCTGCAAAAGTCCGCGGCCAATATCCAATTGGTCGGCGCGCTGTGCGAGCCCGGACGCACCGCAGACGCGCGCGCGGCGTTACCGGGAATTAAGATTGTCGAGTCGCTGAGCGATTTATTGGCGCTCGGACCCGAAGTGGTTGCCGAAGTTGCCAGCCAGAGCGCGCTCGCCCTATTCGGCCCGGATATTCTGACACGCGGCACCGATCTGCTCGTCATCTCGATCGGCGCACTGGCAGAGCCGAAACTCTTGGCAAGCCTCAAGGCGGCCGGGCATCGTGGCAAAAGCCGCATCCTGCTGCCCGCCGGCGCCATCGGCGGCGTCGACGCCATTGCGGCGATGCGGCTCGGCGGCTTGCATGCGGTGCGCTACCGCTCGCGCAAGCCGCCGGCGGCATGGCGCGGCACGCCCGCCGAAAAAGTCGCCGATCTCGACAAGCTCACCTCGCCCACCGTGCTCTATCGCGGCACCGCCGGTGAAGCGGCCCTGCTCTATCCGCAGAACGCCAATGTGGCCGCCACCCTTGGCCTCGCCGGCCTCGGCCTCGACGCGACGCAAGTCGAGCTCGTCGCCGATCCGCAGGCGCCCGGCAACGTGCATGAGATCGAAGTCGAAGGCTCAGCCGGCCGCTTTGCCATCCAGCTGCAAGGCAAGCCGTCGCGCACCAATCCGAAAACGTCGGCGCTCGCCGCGCTCAGCGTGGCGCGCGCGCTGATCAACCTGGAATCTGCCATCGTCATATGAGCGCGACCGCGCCAAAACGCGCCAGCAACCTGTTCGTCGGCAGTCCGATCGAGCGCCTGGAAGATTTGCGTTTTTTGACTGGGCGCGGCCAATACATCGACGACCTCGCCGCCGAAAACATGCTGCATGCGGCAATCCTGCGCAGCGCGGTGGCGCACGGCCGCATCGTTGGCATCGACACCAGCGCTGCACTCGGGCGGCCCGGCGTTCATGCCGTCATTACCGCTGCCGACATCGGCAAGGTGCCGACCATTCCGCTGCGTCACGATCCGACGCCGGCAATTCGGCGCTTCGAGCAGCCGGTCATTGCCAACGGCAAGGTGCGTTATGTCGGCGAGCCGATCGCGGTGGTGCTCGCCGAAAGCCCTGCGCTCGCCGAGGACGCGCTCGAAGCCATCGCGGTCGATATCGAGCCGCTTCCCGCCGTCGCCGATCGTAACCTCGCACGCAAGAACGAGATCATCCTGTTCGAGACGGTCGGCACCAACGTACCCGACACGATCACCGCCGCGCGCGGCGACGCCGACGACGCCGTGTTCGACAATGCGCCGTATCGGCGGCGCGAGCATTTTTCCGTGCAACGCCATGCCGCGGTGCCGATGGAGCCACGCGGGCTGTTGGCCGAGTGGAATCCGCAGAACGAGCGCATCACCGTGCGCGGCGTCTGCAAGGTGCCGTTCACCAACCGCCGCGCGCTGGCGCAGATGATGGGGCTGCCGGAGTCGTCGGTGCGCATGGTCGAGTACGACGTCGGCGGCGGCTTTGGCGCGCGTGGCGAGTTCTATCCCGAGGACTTTTTGATTCCCTTCGCCGCGCGCCTCACCGGCCGGCCGATCAAATGGACCGAAGACCGCCGCGAAAATCTCACCGCGCTCAATCACGCGCGTGACATGGAATGCGACCTGGAAATCGCTTGCGCGCGCGACGGTACGGTGATCGCGCTACGCGCCCACGCCTTCACCGACATCGGCGCCTACGTGCGCACCAACGGCGCCACAGCGGCGCGCAACATCGCCCAGGTGCTGGCCGGCCCGTATCGGATACCGCACGTGCGCGTCGACGTGTCGCTCGTGATCACCAACAAGACGCCGGTCGGCACCTATCGCGGGCCAGGTCGCTTCGAATCCGATTTCTGCCGCGAGCGCCTGTTCGACATGGCGGCGGCCGACCTCAGCCTCGATCGCGTCGAATTCCGTCGCTGCAATCTGATCCGCGAAGCCGACATGCCCTATCCGCTTCCCACCGTGCAGGTGCTCGACATCGAGAGCGAATGCGACAGCGGCGATTATCAGATCACGCTCGACCGCTGCCTTAACGAGGTCAAATGGGCCGAGCGCTCGAAACGCAACGGCAAGCTGATCGATGGCCGCCATCACGGCATTGCGGTCGGCTGCTATCTGGAAGGCGGCGGCACCGGCCCGCGCGAGAACGTGCGGCTTGTGGTCGAAGCCGACGGCTCGATCTCGCTGTTCGTCGGCTCGTCCTCGGTCGGCCAGGGCGTCGAGACGGTGTTCGCGCAGATTGCCGCCGATGCGCTCGAAGTGCCGATGGCGCGCATCAATCAGGTGCTGCACGGCTCGACCGATTACGTCAAACAGGGTTTTGGCTCGTTCTCCTCGCGCTCGATCGTGATGGGCGGCAATGCCATCGGCGACGCAGCGCAAAAACTGCGCACGCTCATTCGCGAAGCTGCGGCGAAGCGCTTGCAGTGCGAAGCGGGCGACATTGTCATCGACCGCGGCATGGCGGTCGGGCCGGCGCCGGCGCGCGCCGCGATCGAGCTGAAGGAATTTACCGGCCTTTCGGCCGACGGCACCTTCGCCAGCGACAAGCGCACCTATTC
>JASHXZ010000421.1 GCA_030043285.1 Xanthobacteraceae bacterium
TTCGAAGCAGAAGTATTCCATGCCGTAGCAGGCAAAGGCAGGGTCGGGCACCATTTCCGCAGACCACGCCTTGAAATTTTGGATCCGCCCTACTTTGACGCTTGGATCGTGGACATAAATCCAGTTGTCGTCGAACTGCTTGCGATCTTTGATCACGAGCGCGACGATCAGGAAATCTCGGTATTTGAGACTAGCCGCGGCGGCCATTACATCGGCCGGAGCGTTCGGCCGCAGAGCCGCGACGAGCTCGCGCATTGGCGCGGATGAGATCACCTGTTCGGCTTCAAAGCTCTCGTGATCGCCACGCGCATTCCGGGCGACAACGGTCCACATTTTCCTCGACGCATCGTGGCGGTATTCCACGCCCTCAAGTCCCATGCGCAGCATGCCGCCATTGTCGCAAATCCGCCGTGTCGCGGCTTCCCACATCATTCCCGGGCCTTTGCGCGGATAGCGAAAAGACTCGGTCAATGTTTTGATGACGAGCTCTTTTGGCACGCGTCGCTGTGGCACGATGGCATTGCGGATCGCCTTCCCCAGCGACAAGCCCTTGATTCGTTGCGCGGCCCAGTCGGCCGAGATTTCACTGCACTTGAGGCCCCAAACCTTCTCGGTATAGGTCTTGAAAAAAATGCGAAAGAGCCGTGCGCCGAATTGGTTGGTCACCCATTCTTCGAAATTTCGCGGCTCGCGGACCGGAAAAAGCCTGCTCTTAAGATAGGATAACACGCATGCCGCGCCCTGGAGTGGACCGAGCTTTATCAGCGCGTTCGTCGCCTTGATCGGATAATCGAAGAGCTTTTTGCGGTAATAGATGCGTGACTTTCGCGGACGGGTCAGAAAGTCGCTGCCGAGAATCTCAGTCCACAAATCTTCAATTTCACTGGACTTTGAGAAAAAACGGTGGCCGCCGATGTCGACGTGGAAGCCATTGAACCGCTCTGTCCGCGAGATGCCGCCAACATACACCGGATCACGCTCAATAACGGTCACCGGCACCTTTTCTTTGCTAAGCAAATAGGCGGCCGTCAGACCCGCCGGCCCGGCACCAACGCAAACCACGGACCGCGGATGATCGGCCATTTCCACTGCAACCCCGGTTGGCTCCCTAGCACGCGACAATTGAGAGTCAAGCGAGAGAAGTGCCGTAGCCCGATCCGTCCCGCCTTTTGGCTGTTCGATGTCGGCTATCGTACTGCTTTTCGGCCGCCAGCCGCATCAACGCGTGGATAGTCTCATCGTGCCGGCGCCCGAAAACCTGCCATCGCGGTCGGGGGAGCGTGAAGGTACCGCCCGCTTGCGCAAAACTCCCCGCCTTTCTACAAATGCCGGTCAGGGCACTGTGCCAAGGGAGGAAAACATGCGCGCGACGATGAGACCGTGGATTTTGGGGGGCGCGGCGCTCGCTGTGGTCGCCGGCGCGGCAGGGATCGAACAGGTGGCGGCGCAGGGCATGATGGCGGCGCAAAAGACCATCAAGATCGGCTTCATCTCGACCTTCAGCGGCCCCGCCGCGGCGATCGGCAACGACATGCGCAATTCCTTCGAGCTCGGGCTCGACCATGCCGGCCGCAAGCTCGGCGGCCTGCCGGTCCAGGTCATCTACGAGGACGACCAGATCAAGCCCGACGTCGGCGTGCAGAAGACGCAGAAGCTGATCCAGTCCGACAAGGTCGATTTCATCGTCGGCTACATCTGGTCGAACGTGATGGTCGCTTCGCTCAAGCCGCTGATCGATTCCAAGACCGTGACGCTGGTCACCAATGCCGGGGCTTCGGAACTCGCCGGCGCGATGTGCTCGCCCTATGTGTTCTCAACGTCGTGGCAGAACGATCAGACGCCGGCCGCGATCGGCACCTACATGAACCAGAAGGGCGTCAAGAGCGCGTTCCTGATGGGGCCGAACTACATCGCCGGCAAGGACATGCTCAACGGCGTGCAGTCCACGTTCAAAGGCAAGATCGTCGGCCAGGAGCTGACGCGCTGGCCTGACCAGCTCGACTTTTCCGCCGAGCTGTCGAAAGCCCGCGCCGCCCACCCCGACGCCATCTTCGCGTTCTATCCCGGCGGCGCCGGCATCCAGTTCGTGACGCAATACGCGCAGAGCGGACTGAAGGGCCAGATTCCGCTCTACACCGCGTTCACCATCGACGATCTGTCGCTGCCGCGGCTCAAGGATCTCGCGGTCGGCGTTCCCGGCGCGCAAAACTGGGTCAACGACCTCCCCAACGAGACCAACAAAAAGTTCGTCGCCGACTATAGGGCGAAGTACAAGACCTCGCCGTCGTTCTACGGTGCCGACACCTACGACGCGGTGCCGCTGCTCGACTCCGCGGTCAGGGCGGTGCACGGCAACATCGCCGACAAGGAAGGCCTACGCAAAGCGATCGAGCGCGCCAACTTCAAGTCGGTGCGCGGCGACTTCAAATTCGGCAACAACCACATCCCGATCCAGAACTTCTATCTGCAGGATGCCGCCAAGAATTCCGACGGCAGCTATTCGCTGCACACCGTGTCGCTCATCGTCAAAAACGACCAGGACAAGTTCCACGACAAGTGCCCGATGAAGTGAGCGGTATCTATGACCCTATCTCCTCATCCTGAGGCGGCCGCGCAGCGGCCCTCGAAGGATGCAGGCCGAGGCGCCGCGGCCTCACCCTTCGAGGCTCGGCGCTTAGCGCCGAGCGCCTCAGGATGAGGTGACGGGTGCTCTACTTCATCGAGCAGTGCCTCAACGGCGTGCAGCTCGGCATGCTGTTGTTCCTGCTCGCCGCCGGATTGACGCTGATCTTCGGCATCATGGATCTGGTCAATCTGGCGCACGGCTCGCTGTACATGCTCGGCGCCTATTTCGCCGCGACCTTTGCGGCATTCACCGACAGCTTCGTGCTCGGCGCGCTCTTGGCGCTGGTCGCTACCGCAATCTGCGGCATGGTGCTGGAAGTGATCGCGATCCGGCCGCTCTACGGCCGCCCGCACCTCGATCATGTGCTCGGCACGTTCGGGTTGTTGCTGTTCTTCAACGAGCTGGTGCGGCTCGTCTGGGGTCCCGCCGGCATGACGCTGTCGCTGCCGAGTGAAATGCTCACCGCGGTGCAGATCATTCCCGGCCTGTATTATCCGCTCTATCGCCTTGTCATCATCCTGGTGGCGCTTGCGGTCGCGGCGCTGCTTTACGTCGTGGTGATGCGCACCCGGCTCGGCATGCTGATCCGCGCCGGCGCCTCGAACCGTGAAATGGTCGGTGCGCTCGGCGTCAACATCAAGCTCCTGTACACGCTGGTGTTCGGGCTCGGCGCCACGCTCGCCGGCTTTGCCGGCCTGATGCAGGCGCCGATCCTGACCGTGCAGATCGGCATGGGCGAGAACATCCTCATCCTCGCATTCGTCGTCATCATCATCGGCGGCATCGGCTCGATCCGCGGCGCCTTCGTCGCCGCGCTCATTGTCGGCCTGATCGACACGCTGGGCCGCGCTTTCCTGCCCGACGTGCTGCACTCGATGCTCAGCGTCGACGCCGCGCTGACCTTGGCGCCGGCGATTTCGTCGATGTCGATCTACATGCTGATGGCCGCGGTTCTGGTGTTTCGGCCGGAAGGTCTGTTCCCGGCGGCGAGCCGATGAAAGCGGCGCGGAAAGCGTTCGGCGTCCCCCTGCCTGCTTCCTGGTTCACGCCGCGCGCGGCATTGCCGGCACTTGTCCTGGTCATTCTCGGCTTGGTGCCGGTCTACGCCGCCGCGACCGGCGACCCGTTCGCGCTGACCTTGTTCGGCCGCATCGAAATCCTGTCGATTGCCGCGGTCAGCCTGAACCTGATCATGGGCTATGGCGGCATGGCGAGCTTCGGCCACGCCGCCTATCTCGGCATCGGCGGTTACGCCGTCGGCATTCTGTGGAAGGAAGGCATCGCGTCGGGCTTCGTGCAATGGCCGGCGGCGATCGCGGTATCGGCCTTGTTCGCGCTCGTGGTCGGCGCGCTCAGCCTGCGCACGCGCGGCGTCTATTTCATCATGATCACGCTCGCGTTTGCCCAAATGGTCTATTACGTGGCGCAGGGCCTCGATCGTTATGGCGGCGACGATGGCATGACCATCGGCGGCCGCAGCAGCTTCGCCGGCATCGTCAACCTCAACAACGCGACGCAGCTTTATTATCTGTGCTTCGCGCTGCTGTTGGCCAGCCTGTTTCTGGTGTGGCGTCTCGTCAATTCGCGCTTCGGCCTGATCATCCAGGGCGCGCGCTCCAACGAACGGCGGCTGCGCGCCATCGGCATCTCGCCGTTTCGCTACAAGCTCGTCTGCTTCGTCATTGCCGGCGGCCTGTGCGGACTGTCCGGCGCGCTCCTTGCCAATCACACCAACTTCATCAGCCCGGCGATGATGTATTGGACGCGCTCCGGCGATCTGATGGTGATGGTGATCCTCGGCGGCCTCGGCTCGTTGTTTGGTCCGCTGCTCGGCACGGTGACGTATCTTCTGCTCGAGGAGGCGCTGTCGCGGGTCACCGAATATCCCGGCCTGTTCATCGGCCCTGCCCTCCTCCTGGTGGCGATTTTCATGCACGGCGGCATCGAGGGACTGTTTGGAGCGCGGCGCCGTGACTGAGCCGCTCTTGCAGGTCGACGGTCTGACTAAGCGCTTCGGCGGGGTGGTGGCGGCCGACGCCATCGCGCTCGATATCGCGGCCGGCGAATGCCACGCCGTCATCGGCCCGAACGGCGCCGGCAAGACCACGCTGATCGGACTGCTGGCCGGCGAGATCGCGCCGGAGCGCGGCAGCATCCGCTTCGACGGCCGCGACGTCACCGCCGTCGCGGTGCACAGGCGCAGCCAGCTCGGCCTCGCCCGATCGTTTCAGATAACGTCGCTGTTTGCCGACTTCACCGCGCTCGACAACGTCGCGCTCGCCGTGCAGGCCCGTTCCGGCCATTCGTTCCAGTTTTGGCAAGACGCGCGCAGGCAGGCCGCGCTGCGCGAGCCGGCGCTGCAAGCGCTCGACGCGGTCGGGCTCGCCGCACGCGCCGACGCCCGCGTCGACAGGCTCAGCCACGGCGAGCAGCGCCAGCTCGAAATCGCCGTGGCGCTTGCCGGCAAGCCGCGCCTCCTGTTGC
This sequence comes from Xanthobacteraceae bacterium, assembly GCA_030043285.1. Classification (GTDB taxonomy): domain Bacteria; phylum Pseudomonadota; class Alphaproteobacteria; order Rhizobiales; family Xanthobacteraceae; genus BOG-931. Next base: position 5,111 of record JASHXZ010000421.1, read on the forward strand.
TCGACGAACCGATGGCCGGCCTCGGCGCCGACGAATCCGCCCGCATGGTCGCCATGCTGCGCCGGCTCAAAGGCGACGTCACCATGCTGTTGATCGAGCACGACATGGAGACGGTGTTTGCGCTCGCCGACCGCATCACCGTGCTGGTCTACGGCCGCGTCATCGCCAGCGGCGATCCGCTGGCCGTGCGCGCCGATGCCGCGGTGCGCGAAGCTTATCTGGGCGAACAGGACGCGCGCCATGTCTGAGCAAAAAAACGGGCCGGCCGACGGCGCATTGCTCGACGTATCCGGCATCGAGACGAGCTACGGCTTGAGCCGCGTGCTGTTCGGCGTGTCGCTCAAGGTCAGGCCGGGCGAGATGGTGTCGCTCTTGGGCCGCAACGGCATGGGCAAGACCACGACGGTGCGCTCGATCATGGGATTGACGCGCGCCACCGCCGGCGCGATCCGCTTCGCCGGCGCCGACATTCGCACGCTGCCGTCGTATCGGATCGCCAAGCTCGGCATCGGTCTCGTTCCCGAAGGCCGCCAGGTGTTTCCCAACCTCACGGCGCGCGAAAATCTGATCGCGACCGCCGCCAATCGCACCGGCGCCGCTGCGCCGTGGACACTCGACAAGGTGTTTGCGCTGTTTCCACGTCTTGCCGCGCGGGCCGGCAGCATGGCGAACCTGTTGTCGGGCGGCGAGCAGCAGATGCTCGCCATCGGCCGCGCGCTGATGACCAATCCGCGCCTGCTCATCCTCGACGAGGCCACCGAAGGCTTGGCGCCGCTCATTCGCGACGAAATCTGGCGCTGTCTCGCTGCGCTGCGCGCCGGCGGTCAAGCCATCCTGGTGATCGACAAGAATGTCGATGCACTCACCCGCATTGCCGACCGCCACACGATTATCGAGCGCGGCCGCGTGGTGTGGACCGGCAGTTCGGCCGAGTTGACAGCCGCCGCCGACGTCCAGCATCGCTATCTCGGCATTTGAAGCGCCTGCGCCGTCGCCCTTCCGGTGCTCTACCGCAAGGCGCTGGCAAGCGCCCTATGGCAGAGTCAAGTGGAACCCGACAACGGACTCGTTTTCGATAAACGGGCCGGCCCTAATGGCCGGCCCGTTGCCATTTCCGCTTCGTGTTTTGCTTTTACTCGGTTCCGTGCCGGATGGCGTCCTTGATGTCGCCCGCGACCTTGTGGGCGGAGCCTTCGGCCTTATCCAACTTGCCTTCGGCTTCTTTTTCTTTGTTCCCGGTCACCTTGCCGACGGTCTCTTTCACCGTACCTTCGACTTTTTTTGCGGTTCCTTTGATGTGCTCGCGATCCATGTAAAACTCCTGTCGTTTGATGATCAACGTTGCACGCCAAAGCTCGTTCCGAGCTTGTCAGCTTGCGGGCGCCGTTCCACTTGCGGAACTGGGCCAAACATGGGCGTTTTAAGGGCGAACGCTCACTCAAACAGGCGCAGCGATGGTTCCCGTCATCACGATGGTTTTGTCATCTGTCCGGCCGGGAACACAGGTTCCGTTCCGTACGTTGACGCGCCGGGGAGCGCATTCGGAGGCTGTCATGAAGAAGCGCATCGTCTGGGTGATTGCCGCCGCGGCCGCGCTATCGGCCACCGCACCTGCGTTTGCCGACTATTATATCGTCAGAGAAACCGCCGCCGGTCCGTGCCGCATCGTCGACAAGAAGCCGGCCGACAGCAAAACCATTGTCGGCACCGACCGGTACTACACCGACCGCACCGTG